>JANYKK010000237.1 GCA_025361585.1 Methylobacter sp.
CCGGGGAGTCGCTATTTTTGCGAAAGCTTTTATGGGCATCCCTGCCCAACAAGCAGCAAAAACTACGCGACCGCTCATGCCTGCGACTGCCCCAGCCGTCCTGCTTCATTCGTTGGATACCCAGCAAGGGGTATCCAACATCTTTCTCGCAATGACTCGACGCGATGTCGGGAAAGCCTGTATTTTCACTACGCAAAAAGCGCTTCGTGAAAACACATGCACTATCGCTTCTGGGGACTACTCGACTCCTGTCTCGCAGCGTGGGTAACAAAGCCGGTGGTTTTAATCCAACTCGTCAAGCAATGCTTGGGCTATCTTTTTTTGCTCGGCCGATCCTTGCTCAAGCACTTCTCTGGCAATATCTTTAGCCGCATCCGCATCGCCCATATCGACATACGCTTTAGCCAAATCCAGTTTCGTTTCCAACTCGTCCATATCGGTAAGATCAGAAACACCAAACTCATCTTGTTGGCCGGAGTCCTGCCCACTTGTTGATGTAGGCAGATCCAAATCAAAATTAAAGTCAAAATCACTGCCCAAATCATCATTAAAATCTAATGAACTATCCGCAGAAAAATCAGCATCCTGATGGCTTTTATCGCCATTGTCTAACGCACTAAAATCAAGATCGTCGGTTTCTTTTGCTACGGCAGCATCGGAACTGAAATCAAACTCGAGCGATTCAAATTCCTGAGTTTTATTCGGTGCAGAAAAATCATTACCCGCTTCATCCGAGTCATTGGCGCCCATCGAAAATGAGCCTAAATCAAAATCGAGCTGTTCTATCTCTACACCGGAAGACTTATTTTCATCGGCATTGGAAGAGGCCAAGCCTTGATCCGCTCCTTCGGAATCCATTGAGAATGAGCTTAAATCAAAATCAAGCTGCTCTATCTCATCCACGCCGAAAGACTTATTTTCATCGGTATTGGGAGCGGTCAAACCTTGATCTGCCTCATCGGATTCCATTGAGAATGAATTTAAATCAAAATCAATGTCTTGGTTATTTTGCTGTTCGTCAGCAAAAGAATCACTTTCCGCTTCGGTTGAAGTTAAATCAAAATCTTGCGCATCGTTTTCCGACTCCGCCATTTCCGTAGCGACATCTTCATTGACTGATTCCTCGAAAGAAACCGCCCCAGCATCAACATGCTCTTTGTTGGCCCCAATATCCCCGGCAGCAGCAGCAACAACACCCTCTTCAGCATCTTCATCAGCTGAGTTATCAGCCACTGCGAACAAATCGTTCCCGGAAGAAAACAAGGGCGAATCAGGACAAATTTCACGCCCCATTTCCGCTGCTTTTTCCCAGAACTCAGCCTCATTCCGCTTACCGGCCTCTGCCAGTTCATTGGCATAGGCTTCAAAAGCCGTTTTGTTTTCGTTGGCGTAAAAAACCTCCAGCAACTTCAACTTGCATTCATCACGATTCGGCTGATCGCTAATCGCCTGCCGAATTAACTCTTCAGCTTGCTGGTAACGGCCATAGGCCAGATATACATCCGCCTCGGATATCGGATCGATCTCTCCCTGATCGGTGTCGAATGAATCAAAATCACTCGGCGTGAACTCACTTAAGAATGAGCTTTCGCCCACCGTACCCGCATCATGTTCATGAGCGGTAGCACCATCCTCGACAACCGGCACAGAAACTTTTTCTTCGGCTTCAGATGTTTCAATCATGCTGGAAGAGGCAAACATACTCTCCGTATTCGTTTCTTGATCAATCTTGCGTTTCCGCCACCAGAGCCCCCCTAACAACGACAAAATTGCCGCGCCAGCGCCTCCCAAATAGAACGGATCGAGCACACTGTTCGCTTCCGGTGGCTCTGGTTGAGCCACCGGCTGGACTGGCTTAACTTGCTCAGCCGGTTGCACCGGTTTTACTGCTTCTGTCGGCTGAACGGGCTGTACTGGCCCTACTGGTTGAACGGGTTGGGATAATTGTTGTGGCTGCGTCGGCTGCACAGGCGCAGCCGGTTGGACTGCTTGCGCTGGCTCAGCTGACTGAGGAGCAACCGCTGCTTGATCCGCCGGTTTAGCTGCTGCGGCCTCGCTTGGCGCCGTCTGATCCTGAACAACTGGATTGGCCTGGGAGGACTGATTCTGCATAGCTGCAAGCTGTTGATCCTTTAAAGCAATCAACGCCTGCATCATCGCCAGCTGTTTTTCCAGCTCGACCACCTTACTTTGTATCGCGCTATCTGTCGCCGCATCGGTGGTTTTCTTTCCAATGCTGACCTGCTCCGACGTTACACCAGCATGATCGCTAACCGCCGCCTTGGTTGGCGCAATTAGCTTCAGCTGATTATCGGCAGGCGCTTCGGCTTTATTCTGGGCAGCCCCATCGGTTCCGCTCTGGGCAGGCTTTTTCTTTGCTGATTCTGCGTGAGCGGGAGCAGCGTGCTTTTTCCAAGCTTGGGTATGCTGGTTAAATTCCGCTATGGCCTGATTTCTCGATATTTTTAAAGCTGCTTCTCGCTCAGGAATCTTCAGTATTTTTCCAGTCGTTAAAGCATACACATTGCCCTTATGAAATGCATGAGGGTTTGCCTCGTAAAGCGCAATCATCATTTGCTCTACAGAAACATCGCTCTGCCCTCTGACACGCTCAGCCACGCTCCATAAGGTGTCATTTGCAAGTGTAGGCCCATATTGACCGTTGCTGCTTTGTCCATTCGCATGCAATTGGGGTTGAGCTGCTACAGCCGACGATTGTGCAGTGCTTTCAGTGCCGGTTGAAACGGGAATGGTTGCTTGATTATAAACGGACGGAGGATCCACTAATACCGTAAATTCACGATATAAGTTGCCTTTGGGCCAGCTGACTTCTAACAGGAAATCCAGAAAAGGCTCCTTTAGCACTTCTTTGGAAGTCAGCTTAATAACTGCCGAACCATTGGATTGGGTAATAGTTTCAAATTTAATTTTCGACAGGAAATAAGTCCATGACACGCCCGCCTCATCAAATTTCTCAGGCGGCGCCAAGTTCACCTTGATGTCAGATACGCTCTCGCCTGACAAGGTTAACGCAATCTCGGCATCCAGATTTTGATTTAGGGCCGAATGCAGTTTAATCTCGCCTATCCCTAACGGATGACCGCTAGCCGGTGCCAGTAACGATACAACCGCTAAAGTTTTGGTTAACAAACGCACGTTGCTCTTCTTCACAATAGTTACCACAGTCTCTTACCGCGTCCAGTCAAATATGTAGACAAGCTTAGACTAGATGTAATTTTTTACCAGCACTTCTGCTATTTGCACACTGTTTAAAGCTGCACCTTTTCGAACATTATCGCCAACCACCCACAAATCGATTCCTTGAGGGTGCGATATATCCTCCCGGATACGTCCTACAAACACATCATCGTTGCCTGACGACTCGGTCACCGCTGTTGGATAACCGCCGTCTTTACGCTCATCCATTACTGTCACACCAGGCGCTTGCTCAAGCAAGGCTCTGACTGTCGCTATATCAATTTTTTTACGGGTCTCAATGTGCACTGCCTCGGAATGTCCGTAAAAAACCGGAACCCGTACTGCAGTGGCATTAACCAAAATGCTGTCATCACCCAGGATTTTCCGGGTTTCCCAAACCATCTTCATTTCTTCCTTGGTGTAACCGTTGTCCATGAACACATCAATCTGCGGCAATACATTAAAAGCAATCTGTTTGGGGTAGACGTTGGTAATAATGGGCTGCATATTAAGCAAACTGGTGGTTTGCTTAACCAGTTCTTCGATGGCTTCTTTCCCGGTACCGGAAACCGCCTGATAGGTGCACACATTGATCCGGGCAATCCCCACCGCATCGTAAATGGGCTTTAACGCCACCAGCATCTGAATGGTTGAACAATTGGGATTAGCGATAATGCCGCGATTTTTATAATCGGCTATTTTTTCGGGATTGACCTCCGGCACCACCAGCGGAATATCGTCATCATAACGAAACTGCGAGGTGTTATCGATAACAATGCATCCGGCAGCGGCGGCCTTGGGCGCATATTCCGCCGACACCGAGGCTCCTGGTGAAAATAAACCGATTTGCGCCTTTGAAAAATCAAACGTGGCTAAATCCTGCACGACTAAAGACCCGCCTTTAAAAGGGATTCTTTTACCCGCTGAATTGCTGCTGGCCAACGCATAAATCTCGCCGACAGGAAAATCGCGCTCTTCCAAAATAGACAGCATAGCTTCCCCTACCGCACCGGTAGCGCCAACCACTGCAACATTATATAACTTGGCCACTTAAGCACCCTTCCTTACTACTAAAACCTGCTTTGTCATTAACCTTAAAACCTATTATTGTGAAATTTGAACACCGTCACGAAGTATTTTGTTCTCGCCACTATCCCAGCACAGCAAACACTTTTTGGGTGATGTCATCGACACTGCCGACACCGGCTATCGAACTGAACTTGACCTTTTGCCCCGG
>JANYKK010000247.1 GCA_025361585.1 Methylobacter sp.
CATCGAACAGCTTGCAAAAGCCATCGAGCAGTTTATTGTTGCCTACAACGATAACTCCGCTCCTTTTGTATGGCGTAAGCGAGAAGTAAAAGGCTCCCAACTTCGCAATACAATCGTTAACTTATGCAGTTAAACACTAGCTATGCTGTTCAAAACCACAACACGCGGCATTCTATTTTTTACTGCGTGAGCGGGAATAATAAATATACTGATTCCGAGTTCCGGTAGATATTCTTCCCATTCCCATCGCAATGAACATACCTCTTGTTCCCGACACCCCGTATTGACTTTGAACAACGCCATATTAGCGAGATGATCGGGCAATTCGCTAAACAACTTGTCTTGCTGTTCCCACGTTAAAGGACTAGGTTTCCTGGCATCCAGTTGCTGGAGCAATTTAATTTTTGGCGGTGACGCTAACCAAGTCAAACCATATTCATCGATCCATTCAGGTCTTGGTTACGGCGGTGGGGCTATTGTGTTTGGCGCTATGTTGGCGGTTATTGCAGCAGCGTATTTCCGAACAAAGATTTCCCATACGGTACTTTTCTGGGCGGCGTTCATTCTTACCCGACCGCTGGGTGCGGTGGTTGGCGACTTCCTGGACAAACCGATAAGCAAGGGAGGTTTGGAGCTAAGTCGTTACTCAGCATCAGCAGTATTATTCCTGTTAATCGTTTCATGCATCTATATGTTTTCACATAAACCAGCAAAACAAGGGCATTGAGACTCGAGTTCTATTAAGCATCGGCATCGACTTGATTAACCAAAAGAGAGAATATTAATGCTTCAAGCCTTGGCGTTACTTATAATCAACCTAACCCTAACGATTGCAATTACGACTGACCCTTCTACCTCTTCACTGACCAGAGGGATAGTAAAGTTATGGAACTTTGCGATACTAATTGCGGTTGTTGCGTATTGGGGAAATTTAAATGGACTTGAAAGCCACACTATCACCGATATTGTTCATGCTGAACAAGTAGGCAATGACGTTAAGAAAACACTTGCCGACCTTCCTAAAATTGAGCAAAACAAATTTATTAAGCAAAAACTAGAAGAATATAAAAATAAATAGTATTGTTTATTATTAGGGCTCTAAACGGCACCTGTTAATAGGTGCTATAATTTCCTCATAAAACATTAGCCAAAGGTGTCGCAATGCTTACTAAATTTTCTGAAGATGTTATTCCGCTCAGTGATCTGAAAATCAACCCTGGCAAAGTCGTTAATCAAGTTAAAGAAACCCACAGACCCGTGTTGCTTACCAGTCGTGGTCGTGGTGTTGCTGTGGTTCAAGACCTAGATGATTACGAAAAGAACCAGGAAGAGCGGGCGTTCATGAGAGCCGTTACCCAGGGGTTGATGGATGTCAAAAATGGAAACGTCATGGAATTAAGTGAGGTCAAAACCAAGCTGGATATTCGTTAAATGAGACTGTTGTTTGCCGAGTCTGCATTTAACGATCTTGCCAACATTCAAGCGTTCTATCTGGAACAAGGCATCCCTAACATCGGCGATAAGTTTGTAACTGAGATAATTGCTCATGCTGAGGTCCTGGAAGATCATCCTGAAATCGGTCGTATAGTGCCCGAATTCGACGAACCCAAAATACGCGAACTGATTCATCCACCTTTTCGTATTGTATATTGGCTGGATAACCAATCAATACATGTCCTTAGGATATGGCGTAGTGAGCGATTGTTACAACTGCCAGTCCCAAATTGAGCCGGAGGTCTGCGTGACTTTTGCGTGTTTCGGTTATGCTCTGTTATGCTCTGTTATGCTCTGTTATGCAAGGTCACGCAAAATAGGCCTTTAATATATAAATATAATCAATATGTTATATATATGTTGGCGCCGATCGAAAATTGACCACCCGTACCGATTGAAATTTGATTTTAAAAACGGACTTAAATATCAATAAAATTAATAATATGAACCTAAATTCCACTGGTCAGATGAGTTTCGACATAATTAACTCTAATTAGTCAAATTTCAATCGGCGCCAACAGAAAATACTATCTTGCAACTATTGTGTTGCTGGGCATAGAGCTAGGCTTTGCAAGCACATTATGAGTAACCTTGAACAACGAATCACAACATTAGAGCAAAAAATTCAAGCTATAGATGTTGAGCGTGAAGTATTGTTTCAAGAGCTAACCCAATTAAAACATCAGAACCAACAGCAGCTACAGCAACAAAGTCTGGCGCAACTGATAACAGGGGCGACAATTACCCAGCAATCATCCAGTAAAGACAAGGTCAACTTGTTTCGCGACCTATTCAAAGGACGCGAGGATCTTTATCCAAAACGCTTTGTAAGCAGCAAAACCGGGAAATCAGGGTATTCACCGGTTTGTGCGAATGAGTGGAAGCCTACTGTTTGCGAAAAACCTCGCATCAAATGTGGCGACTGTCAGTACCGGTCATTTCTACCCGTAAGCGATCAAGTGATTAACAACCATTTGGCGGGTAATGACAACACGCGTAAGCAACTGGCTGATTTTGTCGTCGGCGTTTACCCTTTGATGGCGGATGAACGCTGCTGGTTTCTGGCTGTCGATTTTGACAAAGCATCTTGGCAACTGGATGTCAGTGCGTTTGTCTCTGCCTGTAAAGACAATGCTATTCCGTATAGCATTGAAATATCACGATCTGGCAAGGGGGCGCATGTCTGGATATTTTTTAGCAGCCCCGTTTTTGCGATAGAAGCCAGGAAGTTAGGTTCCTACCTGTTAACTCAAGCCATGGATAAACACCCAGAGTTAGGTTTTGAATCTTATGATCGGCTGTTTCCTAACCAGGACACTTTGCCGAAAGGTGGCTTTGGTAATCTGATTGCCTTACCACTGCAAAAAAAGCCCCGTGAACTTGGTAACAGTGTATTTGTAGATGACAACTTTGTTGCCTATTCCGATCAATGGGCTTATCTATCGACCATTAAGCGGGTAGCGCCCGTAGAGTTAAACCAGTTAATTGAGAAGGCTGAACAACAAAATCGTATTTTAGGAGTGAAATTACCTATCAATGAAGAAGAGGGTGAACCCTGGAAAATAGCACCTTCACGCAAAATCAAAGAAATCAGCATCAATGAACCTCTGCCTAAGTCCGTGACCATTGTTCTGGGTAATCAGCTTTTCATCGATAACCGATATTTACCTACAGCACTGCAAAGCAGGATTATTCGCCTTGCTGCATTTCAGAATCCGGAGTTTTATAAAAACCAAGCTATGCGATTGTCGACTTTTGGCAAACCCAGAATCATTTCTTGTGCCGAGTATTATTCTCAACATATTGCGTTGCCGAGAGGGTGTCTAGATGACTTGATCAATCTTTTGGTTGAGCTAAAAATCAAACCTGTGATTCAGGATGAACGGTTTTCAGGTGACAACATTCCAGACTTGCAGTTCCTGGGGCGGTTGACCGATGAACAAACCCAGGCAGCAAATAAACTCCTCGAACACGATATGGGCACGCTCTCTGCGACAACAGCTTTTGGAAAAACAGTGGTTGCGCTCCATATTCTGGCAAATCGCCAAGTCAATACCTTGATTATTGTCCATCGCCGTCAGCTTTTAGATCAATGGTTGGAACGTATTGAGCTGTTTTTAAATGTGAGCAAAAAACAGGTCGGCAAAATCGGCGGTGGTAAAAGTAAACTGACAGGTATTATCGATGTCGCCATTATGCAAAGCTTAACCAAAAATCAAACGGTTGACGATGTGGTGGCTAATTATGGTCAAATAATTTTTGATGAATGCCATCATTTATCCGCAGTCAGCTTTGAATCCGTTGCTAAAGCGTGTAAAGCAAAATATGTATTGGGCTTGTCCGCAACCCTGACGCGAAAAGATGGCCACCATCCGATTGTGTTTATGCAGTGTGGCCCCGTTCGGCATCAGGTCAGTGCTAAACAACAGGCTTTAGTAAGGCCTTTTGACCATTATGTAATACAAAGGCAATCGGCGTTCATAATGCATGAAAACACTAACACCGATAATCAATCGTCGATTCATGAGATTTATCAAGCACTCGTTGTTGATGAACAGCGCAATCAGTTTATTCTCGAAGACATAAAGCAAGCCTTGACTGAGGGACGTTCACCAATTGTGTTAACCGAAAGGAGAGAGCATGTGTTGCTATTGGCCGAGCAGATCAACGCATTTGCAAAAAATGTTTTCGTTTTGCAAGGTGGCATGGGTGTCCGGCAACGCAAGCAATTGCAAGACGGCCTACAAAGTATTCCCGACGATGAAGAACGGATTATTATTGCTACAGGACGCTATTTGGGCGAAGGTTTTGACGATGCCAGACTGGATACTCTATTTCTGGTTATGCCGGTTTCCTGGAAAGGTACCTTGGCCCAATATGTTGGCCGTTTGCACCGATTACATCATGCAAAAACCGAAGTCAGGATTTACGATTATGTTGATAGCAACGTGCCTATGCTAGGCAAGATGAGCGAAAAACGAAAAACCGGATATAAGAGCTTAGGATACACGATGATCAATTCACAATTGTGAGCTGATCATGTTTCTACTCTATCCGATAAAATCTTGGGAAGTAAGCTTAAAAAGCAAACTACCTATTTATTGCTTGGTGGCAACTACAGTATGAATCCGACTGCCAGAAAAACTCATCTTCATTGAGTTTTGAAACAATTATGCTTATAGTGTGCCTATACAATCTTCCTATGAGGAAAGACTATGAAAACAGTGAATGTGAGCGGTTTAAAGAATAATCCCAGCGAAGCGTTGCGCATGGCGCATGACGACTTAGTGCTGGTAATGAATAGAAACGAACCGGACGCCTTAATGATAGGGCTAAAATCGTCCAAAATTATCGGCATGCCTGGTGTGCGTAAAGCCTTAGCAACCGCATTGTTCAAAGACGGCGATTTATCATTGGCTCGCTCTGCGAAGCTTGCTGACACGCCGTTGGCCGACTTTATCGCCCATGTATCGCGTTTGGGTATTCCCGTCATTAATCAATCGGCTGAGGATGTACAACAGGATATGGATACCCTGGATCAATGGTTGAAAGAAGCGTAACACCGTATGGCACGAATTGTTGTTATTGATGCCAGTCCCTTAATAGGACTGGCGATGGTGGATGGTTTAAAGTGGTTACCTGACATTTTTGGGACGGTTTTTCTGTCCGAGACCGTAAAGAATGAAGTACTTCCAGGTAAGGCAGCGCGTGGTGAAGAGGCTATTGCTCACGCCATCGACATAGGCTGGATAAATGTATGGCCTGAACCGATAGAGCCGAGATTAGATATTGACCTGGACGCCGGTGAAACAGACTGTATTAATCTGGGTTTAGGTCATGATGACAAGGTTTTGTTGATTATGGATGAGCGTGCTGGTCGTGCCGTGGCGAAGGAGAAAGGGCTACGTGTTATCGGTACTGCGGCGATTATTGGTCAGGCGAAAAAACAAGGATTAATCGTATCGGCAAGGGCGGCTTTTGAAGTTTTACATGCCTCTGATTTTCGTATTTCAGCGGCGGTTATCAATCAGGTACTGGCTAGTGTTAATGAATAGAATTGTTCGGATGTAAACAGTTGTGGCGGAAAATGCAAACATTGAATTCTGCTCAACGCGATTATTGGAAAATACGATCATAATTTACTCTA
The DNA here is from genome assembly GCA_025361585.1 of Methylobacter sp. GTDB lineage: Bacteria > Pseudomonadota > Gammaproteobacteria > Methylococcales > Methylomonadaceae > Methylobacter_A. The sequence continues at coordinate 5,642 of JANYKK010000247.1, forward strand.
CAAAAGGATTCAGTAGACTAACACCTGTATTTTCGAAATCTTTGACGTTACGCGTAACAACAGTAAGGTCGTAGTTTAACGCAGTTGCAGCAATTAGTTTATCCAGCGCATGTTGGGGTTCTGGAACACGCATTTTTCCCCACAACAAAGCAATTTCGCAGTCAATACTAAGAATGTTGTCTTGATAGTGTTCGAGGATAGAATTTAACCAGTTTTCCAGCTGCTTACCTTGACTGGCATCACCCCGATGAAAAATCAAATCAACGCCTCTGCGCAACTCGCCAATAGTGATTGATGAGACATATAGACGGGCGTTGTTTTGAATGGCGGCATCAAAAAACTGACGCACACCAATATTTGCCCTATCGCCTTTTCTTATTTCACTGATGACGTTGGTATCAATCAAATACATTGGGTGCTCTAGTATCATCGTTGAGTCTTATAAAATCAGCATCGGTACCGACAGCAGGAATGCTTGATAAGGCTTCTGCGAAAGATTTTCGCTGTGGCTTCATCAAGACCTCTGCCAAAATTGCGCGATGTTCTGCTTCTGTAGAACGATGGTGCTCTACTGCTCTTGCCTTAAGAGCGTTGATTATTGTTTCATCAAGATTTCTAACGACTAGACTGGGCATAGGGATACTCCAAAATTATAGCTGCTATCAATGCTATCATTATTATTGGCGTTTTCAAAATACAAAATATGCCGGGGAAGCTGTTCCGACAATGCCGTTTTGATACATCGATGCGTGAGGTCTGCGTGACTTTTGCGTGTTTCGGTTGTGATTCGTTATGCTCAGTTGTGCAAATCACGCAAAAA
>JANYKK010000267.1 GCA_025361585.1 Methylobacter sp.
GTCATAGCCGTAAGTCCAGCAGTCTTCAGGCGCGGTTAAAAGCGCATCGCGAGAAAAAATCTCAGCCAGCAACGTTAAGAAATCTTCGGGCAAGGGGGCAATATCAGTCAAGGTTTTCAAAAGTTGTGATCCATGAATTAACCGCCGAATAATTGATGGTCGATCAAATCGCATAGGCAATGGGTAATCATTGTCTGGACTTCCTGAATGTGTATGCTGGAATTTGACGGCACGCGGATTTCCAGGTCGGACTCATGCAGCAACGGCGCAATCATGCCGCCATTATTGCCGGTCAGCGCGATCACTGAAATATCCTTGTCGTGAGCCGTGGTAATGGCCTTGGCGATATTAGCCGAATTGTTGCCGTCGGTGTACGCGATCAAGATGTCACCGCTTTGACCCAAGGCCCTGAGCTGTTTGGCAAAGATATCATCGCAATGATAATCGTTGGCTATCGCGGTGATGGTGATCGTGTCGGTGGTCAAAGCAATGGCGGGCAACGATGGCCGGTCGCGTTCGTATTGGTTAAGCATCGCCGATGACAGCAACTGGGCGACGGCCGCCGAACGGCCATTGCCGCAGGCGACGATTTTTTTGTCGTTAAGCAGGGTTGCGACCAGCCGTTGCGAAGCAAACTCGATCAGTTCGCCAAGGCTGCTTAGCGCATCCTGCTGGGTTCGGATGCTGGATGTGAAATGGTTGATGATGCGATTTTGTAGGCTCATGGCGAATGATTATAAAGGCTATCATCCGTAGCTGCGACACTTTATTAAATTCGGTTTTTAGCGAAAAATCGCCAATCACTCTTCACGCCGCTTGGTTAATCCAGAAACCACCGCCACCAGCAACAAACTAGTCATCCAGCCAAACAGAATTTCAAACCACATCACCAGTCGCGTGACATGGTTAAGACTATGAGCATAAAGCTCAACATACCATGCGCTTTGAGGTGTTGGAATCATCGGCGACCAATCGTGCTCTTGCTGTAAATCGACCAGAGGCAAAATCAAATCCAGCGAATAAGCTAAAGGGCTAAAGCCCGTGTATTCCTCGCGTAGTTTTGCACACAAATACCAATTGCCCGCGCCTTGAACGGGTGGCACGGCGTTGGATGGTTTGGTCTTTTCCGTCTTAGCTGTATCGCTATCAGGTACACAAACGGCATATTCCGAATTTTGAAACATCATCTGATTGTAAGGCAGTATTGACGGTAATTTTTCATGAAGTGCTGCGTAGTCTGACTTTATTTTTTCCACTTTAGCCGCACAGCTATCAGGCACGCAGGTGGCATACTCTGGATTTTGGAACACCAACGGATTGCTGGGTGCGAATACGCCATTGCCATTATTGCCGTATAGTGCTGCTAACCAATAGAACATCCCACAAGCAAACCAGACAATCAGCATAATAGTAACCAGACGCAATGGGCGGTAGCCATAACCGATAAAGAAACCAAATAACCAGTGAAAAATGCGGGTGATCAAGTTAGCGTCGTGTAGTTGATCTTCAAAAGCAATTGCCACTTGTCGCGCATCCTCCACATGACCCATTTCACGAAGCACTTTGTGCAATTGTTGCCAAGGTTGTGACTTGAATTCTTTCCCATCACCTTTTTTTCCTGCGTGCGGATCAGATTGTTTATTTAGCCATGCCAACCGACTTTTTGCATCGGTGGGAGCTTCGCCACTTAGACTATCATAAACAAATCCATCCAAAGTCAGCCCACTACTCATCCAAGACTTAACATCATCATTCAGCCTACCCACCTTGGCAGAGGCTAAAGAGATAATTCCTTTAACTGACTGTAAATCATGAAAATGAAGCGTTCCAGCCACTGTCATATCATCCATCAGCAATGCGGTATTATTCGAACTGTCGAGTGATGCCTTTTGAAATTCAAGGTTGGCTCCAATTCGCGCTCCCAGCAAATTAACCGTACCAAAAGTAGAGCAGTTTTCTAAAAAGACTCCACCATTGATTACAGCACCCGCACATATCAAGGCATATTCATCGCCAGCAGGATTAAACTTGGCTTTTCCGCATTCCAGATTGCCTTCAATTTGCGCATTGATAAAACTAACCGTGCCCGTACTAGTAAAGTCGTTGTTTAGAACTACATTCCCCGTGCAGCGCATACCGTCGGCTTTAAAGCCCAATACATGACAGCCAGGAAAATCTACAGAGCCTTTAATTTTGCTGTAGTCCAGGTTGATTTTACTTAAACGACATTGATGAAGATTTAAGTTATGCGGCAAGGCTGCTCCATCAAGATCCAGATCACCTTCAACCCATGCTCCCGAAAGCAGCACACCTTTTTCATGTACAGGAGCTTGTTCGTCACCGCCCAAGGCGAGAAAGCGCAGAAAAGATGCGCAGACGGTATTTTGTTTGGTTGCATTTTCAGGTCGATGCTTTGAAATGATTGCTTCATGACCACATCGGCAAGCATCTAGTAAAATTTTCTCAGCAGGTTTGAGAGGGGCAAACTCGGCTAGTTTACGACCGAAGGCTTTTAAAGGTGGATTTTTCATGCTTGCTTCCTATGTGCTTGTTTTGGGTGTCATGTGATTAGATGCGGCTGCTTTCGCAAACGAGACAATGCCTTCGTATGAATAGCTGTAATTTAAAATGCATTTTGTATCCAATCGATGTTGCCGTTGCCGGAAATGGCGACCACGTCAAAGCGGATAGGGCTGTCTGTTTTATGCGAAGCAAGGTAAATATGGGTTGCCGCGATGATGCGGGATTGTTTGGCGCGGGTGATGCTTTCAGCGGCGCTGCCGTATTTGTCGGTCTTGCGGAAGCGGACTTCGATG
>JANYKK010000270.1 GCA_025361585.1 Methylobacter sp.
CAAAAACCGGTGGCTAACGCGGGAAGTTTAAGTTTGTTAATGCTGCTGCATGACACTATTAAGTCCGATTTGGCAAAGTGATTTAATGAGGTAAAAGGGGCAAGGTGCAAGGTAAAAGGCTAAAAACCGAAACTTGCATCACGCTCCTTGAACCTTGCACCTTTTTACCTTGTACCTTCTTTACCCATGTTAAAAATCCCTGGAACATCCGCGCTTTCCGATTTTCGTATTAACAAGCTGCTGGCTGAGCTTCAGTCTATAGAGCCAGCTATCAAGGCCGTCTCGGCGCGGTTTATTCACTTTGTGGATATTGAACATGACTTGAATGACAGTCAATCCGCAATTCTAAAGCAGTTATTGGCTTACGGTTCCACGCAGGTTGGCGCTGAAATTAGCGGGTCGCATTTACTAGTTGTGCCGCGTTCAGGCACTATTTCACCTTGGTCCAGCAAGGCGACCGAGATTGCCCAGCGCTGCGGATTATCCGAGGTTAAACGGATCGAGCGGGGTATTGAGTACACGTTGGATGTCAGTCAGCCGTTGTCCGTATCTGTAACAGCGTTGTTGCATGACCGTATGACCCAAACCGTTTTGGACGGTGACATCGAGCCGGACTTGTTCGCTCTGCATCAGCCTAAGCCGTTACAGAGTGTTGCCATAATAGAGCAGGGACGTGACGCGTTGGTTAGCGCCAATATCGGACTGGGCCTGGCCTTGTCCGATGATGAAATCGATTATCTGACCGAAAGTTTTCAAGCCTTGGGCAGAAATCCGACCGATGTCGAATTGATGATGTTCGCCCAGGCTAATTCGGAGCATTGCAGACACAAGATTTTTAACGCCGACTGGACGATAGACGGCGTAGAGCAGGCGGAAACTCTATTTAAGATGATCCGCAATACCGCAGCGAAAAGCCCGGATGGCATATTGTCGGCTTACAGCGATAACGCTTCGGTCATGGTCGGTTCAAGTGCTCAGGTTTTTATCCGCAATCCCCACACCGGCGAATACGGCTATGTCGAAGAAGACGCGCATTTGCTGATGAAGGTGGAAACCCATAATCATCCTACCGCCATTTCGCCTTATCCGGGTGCGGCAACCGGCTCCGGCGGCGAAATACGCGACGAAGGCGCGACTGGCCGAGGCTCTGCGCCTAAAGCAGGGTTGACCGGTTTTTCCGTGTCGCATCTGAAAATCCCCGGCTTCCCGCAGCCTTGGGAAGCGGACAACGGTAAGCCTGAGCGCATCGCCTCGGCGCTGACCATCATGCTGGAAGGCCCGCTCGGCGGCGCGGCGTTTAATAACGAATTCGGCAGACCCAACCTGACCGGCTACTTCCGCAGCTTCGAGCAAGCGGTTCCAGGAAAGGACAATGAGTTTCGGGGCTACCACAAACCGATCATGATCGCAGGGGGCTTAGGCAACATCAGGCCGATGCTGGTCAAGAAGCAGGCTATCCCCGCCGGATCATTGATTATTATTCTGGGCGGCCCCGCGATGTTGATCGGCTTGGGCGGCGGCGCGGCTTCCTCGCAGGCTTCCGGCGCAGGCTCCGAAGACTTGGATTTCGCCTCGGTGCAACGGGAAAACCCCGAAATGGAGCGCCGTTGCCAGGAAGTTATCAACCATTGCAATGCGCTGGGCAGCGATACGCCGATCGTGTCCATCCATGATATTGGCGCGGGCGGTTTGTCCAACGCGGTGCCGGAAATCATCCACGATTGCGACCGGGGCGGTCGTTTCGAATTGCGCAAGGTACACAACGCCGACATCGGCATGTCGCCGATGCAAATTTGGTGCAATGAAGCGCAGGAACGTTATGTGGTTGCGATCAAGCCGGAGTCGCTGGAGTTATTCACTGCCTTTTGCGAACGCGAACATTGCTTGTTTGCGGTGATCGGCGAGGCGACCGACGAAGAGCATTTAACGCTGAATGACGAGTTACTGGGCGACAAGCCGGTCGATATTCCTATGTCGGTGTTGTTCGGCAAGTCGCCAAAGCTGCACCGCAAGGTTGAGCACGTTCAACCCAATATTCAGGCGTTGGATTTGACTGGCGTCACGTTGGCCGAGGCGGTCAAGCGTGTCCTGGCATTCCCAGCCGTTGCCGATAAAAGCTTTTTGATCCACATCGGCGACCGCTCGGTCACCGGACTGGTTGCTCGCGACCAAATGGTCGGTCCTTGGCAAACGCCGGTGGCCGATGTTGCGGTCACTGCGGTGGGCTTCCATTCGATCACCGGCGAGGCGATGGCAATGGGCGAGCGCTCGCCGATTGCGGTTATCGACGCACCGGCATCCGGCCGTATGGCGATAGGCGAGGCCATTACCAATATCGCCGCCGCCAGCATCGATTCGTTGAAAAAAATCAAACTGTCCGCCAATTGGATGGCCGCCGCAGGTTACCAGGGCGAAGACGCGGCATTGTTCGATACCGTCAAAGCGGTGGGCATGGAATTGTGTCCGGCATTGGGCATTGCTATACCGGTGGGCAAGGATTCCTTGTCGATGAAAACCGTATGGAAAGACGGAGTTATAGAAAAGACCCTAACCTCGCCGTTATCGTTGGTGATTACCGCGTTTGCGCCGGTCGCCGATATTGGCCTTACCCTGACCCCACAATTACGCTGTGTGCCGGATGAAGACAGCGCGTTGATCCTGATCGATCTGGGCGCGGGCAAGAACCGTTTGGGCGGTTCGGTGTTGGCGCAAGTTTACAACCAGCTCGGCGATGACTGTCCCGACCTGGATGAAACAAGTTTGTTGAAAGCTTTCTTTGATAGCATACAAACACTCAACTCCCAAGGCAAACTGCTGAGTTATCATGACCGTTCCGACGGCGGCTTGCTGGCAACGGTGGCGGAAATGATGTTCGCCAGCAGATTGGGTGTGATCCTGACGCTCGATAGCTTGGGCGATGACGTGCTGGCCGCCTTGTTTAATGAGGAGCTGGGCGCGGTATTGCAAGTGCGCCAAAGTGATTGCAAGGAGGTCGTGGAGCTGTTGAAGCAATCGGGCCTGATCGATTGCACGTATGTGATCGGCAAGGTTGTTGATTACTGCATGGCTCAGGTAGAACATTGTGGGGGCGACTTCAGTCGCCCTGGGCGACTGAAGTCG
>JANYKK010000273.1 GCA_025361585.1 Methylobacter sp.
CGACTTCAGTCGCCCAGGGCGACTGAAGTCGCCCCCACAAGTTACCAGCAACGGCGGCGCCTCGCGGTTTTCCGCAAGCAACCGGTCGACAAACCAATCTACGCCAATCCGATCCAATAATTCAAACGGCCCGAATTTCCAGTTATAGCCGAGGCGCATCGCGGTATCGACGGCGACGATGTCATCGGCGATTTCTGGAATCAGGCTGGCGCTATAAGCCAGAGTGTTGGACAGCACCTGCCAAGCAAATCCCCCCAAGCCCCCCTTTTCCAAAGGGGGGTGGGTTTGTTCGTCGCTTGACAAAAAGGCTCTTAACTCATCCTGCGTTTTGGGCAAATCCGGCAAGGCGAATTTTTCGCTGGGTTGATAAGCACCGGTTTGCAGGTTAATCGATTCCTTGACGCGCTTACCGCTGGTTTCATTCAAGCGGTAAAACCCGCCCTTGCCTTTTCGGCCGGTATAGCCATCGGCTATCATGGTTCCTACCAGTTCGGGCAGATGATTGACCTGATGAAATGCATCTTCCTTGGGCAAAGCCAACTTCATACCGCCCAAGATATGCGGAATCAAATCAAGCCCGACCAGATCCAGCAAACCGAACACGCCGGTTTTGGGGATGCCGAACGGCGCGGACATCACCGCATCGGCCTGTTCGACCGTCAAGCCCAGCTTGATCGCCTCCAGCAGACCGCATTGCAGCCAGTAAATGCCGATACGGTTGCCGATAAATCCCGGCGTGTCTTTGCAGGTAACGCTGTCTTTACCCAGATGGGTGTCGGCAAAATGGCTGACGGACGCAACCAATTCTGGACGGGTCTCGGCAGCCGAAACCAATTCCAGCAGGCGCATATAGCGGGGCGGATTAAAAAAATGGGTGATCATGAAGCGGTGTTTGAAACTGTCCGGCATGTCGCGTGTCAGCAGCTTCAACGGCAATGTCGAGGTGTTCGATGAAATCAGGGTATCGGGGCGGCAGATACTATCCAGCTTCCGGTAAAGTTCCTGCTTGATGGCCGGATTTTCAATTACCGCTTCGATCACCCAGTCAACATCAGCCAGCCATTCAAGATGGTCTTCAATATTGCCCGGCGTGACCAGTCGGGCGTTATTCTTATGCATGAACGGCGCGGGATCTGCTTTGAGCATTTTGGCGATGGCAGCTTCGGCAATGTTGTTGCGATTATCAACGCCCTTGGGAACTATATCCAGCAAATAAACCGGGATACCGGCGTTGGCGATATGCGCGGCGATACCGGCGCCCATCACCCCAGCACCGATCACCGCGACTTTTTTGATGCTCATCAGATAGCCTCCAAAATAGTCGCTATGCCCTGCCCGCCGCCGATGCATTGTGTGGCGAGTGCAAACTGTTTGTTTTCCCGTTTCAGTAAACTCGCGGCTTTGCCGGTAATCCTGGCACCGGACGCACCCAACGGATGGCCTAACGCAATCGCGCCGCCGTCCAAGTTCAATTTTTCCAGCGGGATCGGCAAGTCTTTAAGCACCGCCAACGATTGCGCGGCAAAAGCTTCATTCAGTTCGACGATGTCGATGTCCTGCAAGGTCAAACCGGCGCGTTGCAAGGCTTTATGAGTTGCACCAACCGGGCCTATGCCCATAATTTCCGGCGCACAGGCCGATACCGCGATGGACTTGATGCAGGCCAGTTTTTCCAGGCCGTGGGCGTCTGCATAGTCCTCGCTGCACACCAGCACAGCGGCCGCGCCGTCGGTTATCGGCGACGAGGTTCCGGCGGTCACGCTGCCGTTTTTAAGGAAGGCCGGTTGCAACTCGGCCAACGCCTGCAATGTCGAGTTCGCCCTGATGCAGCCGTCGGCTTGAACGGTTTCGCCGTCAAAACGCTGAATCGGGATGATTTCATCGGCAAACAAGCCGCTCTGTTGTGCAGCGCCGGCTTTTTGCTGGCTGGCTACTGCGAAGGTTTCCTGGGCCAAGCGGTCGATATGATATTGCGCAGCCAGGTTTTCCGCCGTCTCGCCCATGCCGATGTAGGCTTGCGGATAGGTTTTATAAAGGCTGGGATTAGGCAGGTAATTGAAACCGCCCATCGGCACCCGAGTCATCGATTCGACACCGGCACAGATAAATACTTCACCGGCATTCATTTGAATCATGCCCGCCGCGTTATGGATGGCCTGCATGGAAGAGCCGCAAAAGCGATTCAGGGTAACCCCGGCAATAGAAATAGGCAACCCGGCAAGTTGGACGATTAGTCGCGCCAGATTCATGCCCTGCTCGCCTTCAGGGAACGCGCAGCCTAAAATCAAATCTTCAATATCCTGCGGGGCAACGCCGGTTTTATCGATTAGGCCTTTAATAACCTGCGCGGCCAGATCATCCGGCCTGACTTTAGCCAATTGACCTTTTTGCGCCGCTGTAAAAGGCGACCTGCAATACCCTGCGATAACTACATTTTTCATTTTACTGCCCCTTATTATATTTATTTTTCTAACACTAAGGATTCAAAGCCCTGCACGCCTATCACGTCTAACTCCATCCCAAAAAGGTGCGCAAGCACACCCTACTCGGTTATTTCATTGTCTCCTTTTGTTCATTTAAAAAACCATCAATCACGGCCCAGGTGCTGCCAATGTTCTCCATTAAAATACCGTGACGATGGGATTTAATGGCGTGGATTTGCTTATGCTTGGAACCCAGTTTAGCCATAATGATCGGCGCGCCTTTCGGAGAGACGACAGGATCCTCGTCACCATACATAATCAATACAGGCACGCTAACCTTCGGCAGTAACTCATCAAATTGAGCAATTAACAGTCTGAGTTCATAAAGCGCCCTAACCGGCGTATTGCGATAGTTAATGGTGGGATGTTCGGGTTCATTATCGATGAAAGGCTTTACGCCCTCAAAGGCTGAAACCCAGCCGACCAACTTGTTGGTGCCATGCAGCAGGGGCACCAACATAAAAGCCGGATTGACGAATTTTAACGGTACCGAAACTGCGATAACACCAACCATTTCGGGATAATGTTCGGCAGCCAGTTTTAACGCCAATGCGCCGCCTGTAGAAAAACCGGCCACAAAAATATGCGGACAATGCACCTTGAGTATGTTGAAACCCCGTTGCACGCAGCCGTACCAATCCTCCCAGCGCTGATCGCGCAACGCATGGGGCGAAGTACCATGGCCTTTTAGCCGGATACCTAAAACCGTATAACCTTGCTTAACCAGATATTCGCCATAAGCTCTTAATTCAGCGGGACTGGCAAGCAAACCGTGGACAAGCAAAACGCCAAAACCATTGCCTGCAAGCGGCTGGATAAAAAATGGTGAAGGATCGGCAATGGCCGCTTCCTCGTGACTGACATCATCGAACATAGGCTTGGAATACGTCTGCTTTTCCCATGCCAGCGTACGGCATTCATCCTCAAAATGCCAAGCCGCCAATTTGTCTGTATCGGCGTTACAACACTCGCCTGTCGCATCAATCAGCGTATCAAGAACGGTATGTAGCGGTGCCGCCTCGTTGCTGTAAACGGCTATCGGGTTTTCCAAGCGAATGGTGTCAAAGTCGGACTCGATACACAGCTTGGGCAGGAAATGGTAGCAGTTATCATCCTCTTTGATCAGATTGGCTTCTTTTGCAGCAGTCATAAACTGCTCGAAACGCTTGTTAGTCGCCTTAAACGAATCACTATAATCATCGGGATTGAGCAGGCTCCGGTGCAGATGAATCACCGTGTTGTTTTGCAGATGCTTGATGGCGATATACAGGATGCTGTAAAACTTGTCTTTCTCGATATGCGCTTGTCCCAGACCGATGTAATGCATAATCAAGGTTGCCGCCAGATGGCTTAAATTGATCGTGACATTGGCATAAATGCCTTCCATATAGCGATCTCGGGAACATTGCGCATTTTTTATAAAATAGGTACCCAGTAAACGTTGCCGCCAGTTTTTAGGCCGGGAATTGAGCGTAAACACATCATCTATCGTGTTGATTTCGGGAACGACCTTGTCCATCAGATAACGGGTGCGCCAATCCCAGACACAACAAGGATCGACAGGGGTGCCCATACGTATATCCATGTCGGTATTCTTCAACATGATATTGCCTTCAATCAGCAATTCCTCGGATTGGCGCAAGCTCATGCGGTCGGAAAACAGCTCAACGCCTTTAAACAGCAGGTTTTCGGAGGAACGGATCGGATAAAAAGTAATATTGGCCGGCACCATCAGTGTCGGTTTATTCGCTACCGCTATCAGCTGATCGATGCTGTCGATTTGCAACGCGTCTTTCCATTGTCGAAGCAGCGCAACATCGTTTTGGCTGTGGGCATGGCGGATAGCCGCCTTAAAGGTTTCCACGCCCTGCCCCAGCACAGCAGGCCCGGTGTGCAACTTGCGCCGGTTGCCGGTAACCCGTGAATAAATACTGTAATGACCGCGTTTGTCGATAACCCGTCGGTCTTTGACCATGCCGCCTTCAGGAAAAATAATGACTTTGCGCCCCCGCAGAATCTGCCCGGCCAGCAGCGGAAACAAACGGTCATGGTTGTGTGGAAAAACGCCTACATGCTTTAAATACCGCGACAGCACGTTGTCTTCCTTAAAGAACTCCCCGGAAGCAATCGCACAACTGTAAGCCCCGGTTTGCTCATAAATAAGAAACTGCGGTATGAATGTTTCAAACCGGGAAAAATGATTGAATAAAAAGATGTCGCCTTCCAGGAACTGCGGGTCGGTGTGCAAATCAAGCTTGACGCTCAACATGTTTTTGACCGCATTAAACAGTTTGACCGATCTATTGTAGAGCTTGGTATCTATGTCAGGCCAATCATCAGGGTAAGGTGTTCTATTCATGTCAGCCGTATGTTGAAAAAAGGTAGAAATCCAAAAAAATCATCATCGCGCCAAACTTACACTTTCAGTATAGCTCGATAATAACCTTTATCTGTATTGTTAGCCATATTAGAAACCAAGCATTCATCTACAAAAAGGATTAGCCGCCTAGCTGCTTGCCTTACC
>JANYKK010000248.1 GCA_025361585.1 Methylobacter sp.
TCGGCCTTTTTCACCGGCACGACTGCGCAGGAATTGTCTTTAGTTGAAGACGGCTTCTTTGAACAACATGGCATTACCATTCATCTGGGCGATAAAGTCGCCACTATTAATAGAGCCGATAAAACCGTCACCTCGGCAAAAGGCCTGACCATCGCTTACGACAAGCTGGTGCTGGCGACAGGATCTTATCCGTTCGTACCGCCCGTTCCTGGGCATGACCGCGCGCAATGCCTGGTTTATCGGACTATTGAGGATCTTGAAGCCATTGCCGCCGCTGCCGAAACCGGCAAAGTCGGCACCGTGGTCGGCGGCGGCTTGTTGGGCTTGGAAGCAGCCAAAGCGTTGATGGATTTAGGCTTGGAAACCCATGTGGTTGAGTTCGCGCCGCGCTTGATGGCGGTGCAGCTTGATGATGCGGGCGGTGCGATGCTGCGGCACAAGATCGAGAATCTGGGCGTCATCGTGCACACCGGCAAAAACACCAGCATCATCACCGATGGCGAACAGTGCATCAACAAAATGTGTTTTGCCGACGGCGAAGAACTGGAAACCGACATCGTATTGTTTTCGGCAGGGATTCGTCCGCGCGACGATCTTGCCAGGGCTTGCGGCCTGGAAGTCGGTCAGCGCGGCGGCATCGTCATCGATAACCAATGCCGCACTTCCGACCCTAGCATTTATGCGATTGGCGAGTGCGCGTTGTGGAACGGCATGATTTACGGACTGGTAGCTCCCGGCTACACGATGGCGCGCACCGTGGTGGCCGATTTGGCGGGCGATGATACCGCCAGCTTTACCGGCGCGGACATGAGCACCAAGCTAAAACTGATGGGCGTTGATGTCGCCAGCATCGGCGACACTCATGCCAAAACCCAAGGCGCGATGGTTTACACTTACCAAAATGGTGCAAGCGAAGTCTATAAACGCCTAGTCGTTAGCCAGGACAAAAAGCAATTGCTGGGCGCGGTGCTGGTCGGCGATGCGTCGGGTTACAGCACTTTATTACAATATTGCCTGAACGGTATCGAACTGCCGGAAAATCCCGATGCGCTGATTTTGCCGCACCGTTCCGATGAATCGGTCGGCTTGGGGCCGGATGCATTGCCCGCTTCGGCGCAAATTTGTTCCTGCTATGACGTAACCAAAGGCACGATTTGCTCGGCGATTGAAGGCGGTTGCATGACCATGGGCGACTTGAAAGCGGAAACCAAAGCCGCAACCGGTTGCGGCGGCTGTTCTGCGTTGCTTAAGTCGGTTTTAGATTCTGAGTTGTCGAAACAGGGTTTTGAAGTCAATACCGACATCTGCGAGCACTTTGCCTATACCCGGCAGGATCTTCACAACCTGATCCGGGTTGAAGAAATCAAAACTTTCGCCGAATTGCTACACAAACACGGCAAGAGCCAAGGCTGCGAAATCTGCAAACCGACTATCGCTAACATCCTGGCCTCACAATGGAATGAACATATTCTGGAAAAAGACCATTTGAGCCTACAGGACACCAACGATACCTTTTTAGCCAACATGCAAAAAGACGGCACCTATTCGGTGGTACCGCGCATCACCGGCGGCGAGATTAGCCCGGACATGCTGATTGCGTTGGGGCAGGTCGGCAAAAAACACAAGCTTTACACCAAAATCACCGGTGGCCAGCGCGTGGATATGTTCGGCGCTCGGGTCGAGCAACTGCCGCATATCTGGAAAGAATTGATAGCTGCCGGATTCGAATCGGGCCACGCCTACGGCAAATCCCTGCGCACCGTTAAATCCTGCGTCGGCAGCACCTGGTGCCGCTACGGCGTCGATGACAGCGTCGGTCTCGCGATAGAATTGGAAAACCGCTACAAAGGTTTGCGCTCCCCGCATAAACTCAAGTTTGCGGTGTCCGGCTGCACAAGGGAATGCGCCGAAGCGCAGGGCAAGGATGTCGGCATTATCGCGACCGAAAACGGCTGGAACTTGTATGTCTGCGGCAACGGCGGCATGAAACCGCGCCATGCGGATTTATTCGCCACCGGTTTGGATAAAGAAACTCTGATTAAATACATCGACCGCTTTTTGAGTTTTTATGTACGCACCGCCGACCGTTTACAACGCACCTCGGTCTGGATGGAAAACATGGAAGGCGGGCTGGATTACCTGAAATCGGTAGTGATTGAGGACAAGCTGGGCTTGTGCGATCAGCTGGAGCAGCAAATGCAGTATGTGATCGACACCTATCAATGTGAATGGAAAGCTGCGATTGAAGATGAAGCCAAGCTCAAGCGCTTCAGGCATTTCATCAACAGCGACCAGCCCGACGATAATGTGGTGTTTGTTGAAGAGCGCGGCCAACTTCGTCCCGCCAGCAACAGCGAGCGGAAACATTTTAAACTGATGGAGATGGCGTAATGGCTAAGTGGATAGATGTTTGCCAGGCTGATGATTTGCAGCCTGATTCCGGCATTTGCGCATTGCTTGATGGGGAACAGGTGGCGATTTTTTGGATGCCGGAATCGAATGCAAAGGTTTATGCTGTCGGCAATTACGACCCGTTCGGCAAGGCCAATGTCCTGTCGCGCGGATTAATTGGCGACATCGGCGGACAGCCGGTTGTCGCATCGCCGTTATACAAACAACACTACAACCTGCAAACCGGCGTTTGCCTGGAGGATGAAACCGTGAAAATACCCGTTTATGCGATTCGCATTGAGAACGGCAGCGTTCAAGTCGATCTTTCCTCATTGCCGCATGACGGAGCTGCGTTATGAAATACAATCATTACTCTCATATCGTTCCCACGCTCCGGCGTGGGAATGCAGTAGAGACGCTCCTGCGTCGAGTATGGCAACGCTGGAGCGTTGCAGGATGCGTTACCATTTATGCCCCAGAGGGTACGCTGGAGCGTGGGAACGATGCGGTTTCTTTATTCCGGCAGGACGGGGCAACGTCATGAAATACAACTATTACATCGCCGATGTATTCACCAAACAGATTTTCGGCGGCGCGCAAATAGCCGTTTTTCCCAATGCCGAAGGCTTAAGCCAACAGCAAATGCAACTTGTCGCCAGGGAGTTGAACCTATCGGAAACGGTGTTTGTCTTTCATCCCGATAAACAAACCACCAGCCGCGTAATGCGGATTTTTTCGCCGCTCAGCGAAATCGATTTTGCCGGGCATCCCATTATCGCCACCGCCTTTGTGTTGGCGCATTGCGGCGATATTCAACTGACCGATGCGATTACGCCGATGGTATTCGAGCAAAACACCGGCCCGGTCAGCGTCAATATTACCGCTGAAAACGGCCTGCCCAGCTTTGTTCAATTCACCCGCAAGGTGACGTCCATCATCGACCGCTTTACGCCCAGCGATGAGGAGTTGACGAGTTTCCTATCCATACAGCAGTCGGAACTCGACCATAAAAAATATGCTGCGCGCCTGGTGTCCTGCGGCGTGCCGTACCTGATCGTGCCGGTTTGGCGTTACGAAAGCGTCAGGGCCGCAAAATTCAACTACGCGGCCTGGAGTTCATCGACAGCCCCGCAAACAGCCGCCCAGGAAATCCTGCTGTTCGCCCCGAAAACGCCGTTTGCGGATGCCGACTTTAACGCCCGCCTGCTCGGGCCAAGAATCGGCATGCACGAAGATCCGCCGGTCGGTAATGCGATGCCCGCTTTTGCTTCGTATTTGTGCTCGTTTGAATTCATGCAAAAAGGCACCTACACCTTTGCCGTGGATCGCGGCGATGAACGCAACCGGCGTAGCGTGTTGAATTTGGAAATGGATCATAAAGGTAGCGACACACTGACCATCCGCGTCGGCGGTGCAGCGGTGATGGTGGCTGAGGGGGTTATGAATATTCCTGATTAGGATAATTCAAGTAAATGCGAACGGATGTTTTGATGGTGTATTTTGGGTTTTCTTAAAAAGGTTGCTATCGATAATTGAATATCTATAGAGCCGTAGGCTGGGTTGAGCATCGCGAAACCCAGCTTCTGATGTCGACCAATGCTGGGTTTCATTGCATTCAACCCAGCCTACCGATCGCACTCTATTCCCAGGATTGCTCGACAATAGCTGGAGGCGCGGCCCAATCCGGCGGATAAATTCCGCGTTTTACACAGCGATGAAAAGACGAATACGGCCAATCCGCAACTTTTGCCACATAACCGTGTTTTACCGGGTTGTAGTGAATGTAATCGAAATGGCGTTGGTAATCGATGTCGTCCCGGATCAGGTGCTCCCAATACCGGCGTTGCCATATACCCCTTTCGTTTTTTCGTTGCCGACTGGCGGAAACACGCTCTCCCGAAGCAATGTGCCGGGAAAAATGCGCTTTAATCAGCCGCCAGCGTAACGAAAAATCATCATCGCCTTCGGGCAATCGCCATAAACAATGTAAATGTTCCGGCAACACCACAATCGCCTCGATCACAAAGGGGTGGCGTTGTTGCGTGTACCTGAAAGCTTGACGTAGCCATGTAGGGGGCGCATCGCGCCCCTTTTCAATATCCAATCGTGCTGGAAATATTAATGTCCAAAATTGGGGGCTTTATAATTGCCCTGTCTTTTGAGATTCATAAATGGGGCGCGATGCACCCCCTACCTAACTGGGTACGGCTGCATGGATGCAGGAGGTAGAGAACCAACAGGATCGTAGGCTGGGCAGAGCATCGCGAAACCCAGCTTTGCTTCCGATGCTGCCATGCTGGGTTTCATTGCATTCAACTCAGCCTACCGGTATCACAAGCTTGATCATGCACAATTTAAGACCTGTCATCTTGGCTATCGCACCATTTTAGGACATAAAATTTTAGGCGTAGGCTTGACGAATGGCATAACGCTTAACGGCACTTCCGGTCTGCCGGGTAGTGTATTGCCGGAAACGCCAGTTCTCCTGATGCTCGAACGGACTTGTTCCGACTTACCGATTAAAGTCGGCATGCAGTTTGCTGTTAAATTGCAAACAGCCTGATTTGATGGCTCCAATCATAAGGAACACCGGATGAAAAAACGCTTGGTCGTGATCGGCAACGGCATGGCGGGTATGCGTACCGTAGAGGAACTTTTGACCGCCGCGCCGAATAAATATGATATTACCGTATTCGGTGCTGAGCCTTACGGCAACTACAACCGCATCATGCTGTCCTCGGTGCTGTGCGGAGAAAAAACCATTGAGGATATTGTGATCAATAACCGCCAATGGTACATCGACAACGGCATAACGCTGCATGCGGGTGAAGGCAAAACCGTCGTGTACATAGACCGGAAAAAAAGGGATGTCTATGCCCAAGACGGCACGGTTGCAAACTATGACCGGCTGCTGATCGCTACCGGTTCCAAAGCCGTAATGCCGGAGGTTCCCGGCAATGACCTGAATGGCGTGATCAGCTTTCGGGATATTTTCGACGTAAATAAAATGCTTGGCTACAGCCGCAGCCATAAAAAAGCGGTGGTCTTGGGCGGCGGGTTGTTGGGGTTAGAAGCCGCAAACGGCCTGGTTTCAAGAGGCATGGATGTCACCGTGATTCATAACCATGAAATCTTGCTGAACCGGCAAATGGACAAGCCCGCAGCAAATATGCTGCAAACGGAGCTGGAACAGCGCGGCCTGAAATTTAAAATGGCCGCCAAACTCAAGCAATTATTGGGCGATGAAAACGGGCATATCACGGCGGCAAGTTTGGGTGACGGCAGTCAACTGGAATGCGACCTGTTTATTACCGCAATCGGTGTGCGCCCCAATATGGCGTTGGCTCAGGAAGCGGGGGTTTATTGCGAACGCGGCATCGTGGTCAATGACACCTTGCAAAGTTACGATCCCTGTATTTATGCGGTAGGCGAATGCATCCAGCATCGCGGCGGTACTTTCGGTCTGGTTGCCCCGCTGTTTGAACAGGCCAAAGTCTGCGCCAATCATCTCAGCGGGCATGGCGTAGCGGAATACGTCACCTTGCCGACAGCAACCAAGCTTAAGGTAACCGGCATCAACCTGTTTTCGGTCGGCGATTTTCAGGGCGATGAACACAGTGAGAGCATTTGTTTTACCGATCCGGCTCTAGGTATTTATAAAAAGCTGGTCGTTAAATCGGGCAAGCTGATCGGCGCGGTGCTGTATGGCGACACGGCCGATGGCGGCTGGTATCAGGAATTACTGGAGAAAGACGAAAACATTTCCGGCATAAGAGATACTCTGGTTTTTGGTAAAGCTTATGCCGTCCTGTAGGGTACGCTGTGCGTACCTTTTCAAACGCCACGAATTTAGACAAAGGTACGCACAGCGTACCCTACAAGACTTAAAGCGTTTCACCACGAAGACACGAAGGACACGAAGTTTTTTATCTTCGTGTCCTTCGTGTCTTCGTGGTGAGTTAACCTTCTGACATTCCGACAGTTTTTAATGAATAAAACCGTACAAACCACTTGCCCCTACTGCGGCGTAGGCTGCGGCATCAGCGCTAAAGTCGATGAAGCGCAGCATCGCCTTAAAATCAGCGGCGATACCACCCATCCGGCTAATTTCGGGCGGCTTTGCTCCAAAGGTTCGGCGCTTGGCGAAACCGTTGAACTTAAAGGCAGACTGTTACAACCGAAAGTCTTTGGGCGTGAAACGAGCTGGACGGAGGCGCTGGATTTGGTCGCCGATTCCTTCATCAGCGTTATAGATAAATACGGGCCGGACGCGGTTGCGATATACGGCTCGGGGCAATTGCTGACCGAGGATTATTATGTCGCCAACAAGTTGATGAAAGGCTTTATCGGCAGCGGCAATATGGATACCAACAGCCGCTTGTGCATGTCATCGTCGGTCGCCGGGCATAAACGCGCCTTCGGCTCGGATACCGTGCCGGGCTGTTATGAGGATTTTGAACACGCCAAGATGATCGTGCTGATCGGATCCAATGCCGCCTGGTGCCATCCGGTCAGTTTCCAGCGGATACGCGCGGCCAAGGAAGCCAATCCTTCGATAAAAATTGTGGTGATCGATCCGCGCCGTACCGCCAGCTGCGACATCGCCGATTTGCATTTGCCGTTGGCGAGCGGCAGCGACGCTGCGTTGTTTAACGGCCTGCTGCATTTTTTGAGCGAACAAAACGCGCTGGATTCGGCTTATATCAAAACCCATACCGAAGGATTTGAATCAGCTCTGCTTGCCGCCAATGTCAATATTGAACAAGTCGCTGCCCTTTGCGGCTTGGATAAAGACGACCTGCACCGTTTTTATGGCTGGTTTGCCGGGCATAAAAAAGTCGTCAGTTTGTATAGCCAGGGCATCAATCAATCGTCATCCGGCACC
Organism: Methylobacter sp.; assembly: GCA_025361585.1. Lineage (GTDB taxonomy): Bacteria > Pseudomonadota > Gammaproteobacteria > Methylococcales > Methylomonadaceae > Methylobacter_A. Next base: position 7,277 of record JANYKK010000248.1, read on the forward strand.
GATAAGGTCAACGCCATTATCAACTGCCATCTGGCAACCGGCAGCATAGGCAAACCAGGTTGCGGGCCATTCTCGCTGACCGGACAACCCAATGCGATGGGCGGTCGCGAAGTCGGCGGTTTGTCGCATCAACTGGCCGCGCATATGGATTTTTCCGATGCCGCCGACATAGATCGAGTCGCACGTTTCTGGAATACCTCTAACATTGCCAAAAAGCCGGGTTATCCCGCCGTTGAACTGTTCGATGCCATTAACGACGGCAAAGTCAAAGCCGTGTGGATTATGGGTACCAATCCCGTGGTCAGCTTGCCCGATGCGGACAAAATCAAACTGGCCTTGCAAGGCTGTGAGTTCGTGGTGGTGTCCGATTGCATCGCCGACACCGATACCACCGCCCTGGCGCATGTGCTGTTACCCGCGCAAGGCTGGAGCGAAAAAGACGGCACGGTCACCAATTCCGAGCGGCGGATTTCCCGGCAACGGGCATTATTCAAACCAGCC
>JANYKK010000286.1 GCA_025361585.1 Methylobacter sp.
ATCCAAAGCCGCCATTATCGACGTAGTCAAGGCTGCCGCCCAATCCCGACCCAGAACAATCAAATCAGCCGCGCCCAGCCCGGTCACCGCAAGCCCCAACAGCCTGTTCGGCGCCAGCGCCCCTAAGCCGATGGTACAGACAACTGACCGGGTGATCGTGATCGGCACCTCAACCGGCGGCACGCAAGCATTGGAATACCTGTTCACCCAGTTGCCGCGCACTGCCCCGCCGATAGTCGTGGTGCAACATATGCCTGAACATTTCACCGCTGCTTTTGCCAAAAGGCTGGACGGCATTTGCCAAGTGACGATAAAAGAAGCCGCCCATAAAGACCGCGTCTTGTCCGGTCAAGTTTTGATCGCTCCCGGCGGCAAGCACATGTTGCTGCAACGTAGCGGCGCGCAGTATCAGGTTGAAATCAAAGACGGCCCGCTGGTCAGCAGGCACCGCCCCTCGGTTGACGTATTGTTCCGTTCCAGCGCACAGTCCGCCGGGGCCAATGCGGTCGGCATCATCCTGACCGGCATGGGCGATGACGGCGCACACGGCATGAAAGAAATGCACGATGCCGGTGCCTTGACCATCGCCCAAGATGAAACCAGCTGTGTGGTTTACGGCATGCCCAAAGAAGCCGTCAAACTGGGTGCCGTCGATGGCATCCTGCCGTTATCTGCCATCCCGCAACTGATAATGCAAGCGCCGACTCGGGCGCTGTTTAAAAAAGCCTAACTTGAAATAATCCTACGCGGCATCAAACTCATCATTAACTTCATCATGCTTAAGATGATGCTTTTCATCAACGGCCTTGATGCCCAGATTGCAGAAGAATCCGACCAGCAGTAATCCGGCCATGATCTGCATAGTGATGTTGTAAGCATCGGCTTTGGGGACACCTTGGGCGATCTGGCTTTCCCTGAGGTAATTGACCAGCACCGGCCCGGCAACGCCCGCCGTGGCCCAGGCCGTCAATAACCGGCCATGAATCGCGCCGACGTATTTCGTACCGAAAATATCCGCCAGATAAGCCGGAATCGTTGAGAAACCGCCGCCGTACATGCTCATAATCACCGCGTAACAGCCCATAAACAGCAGCACGTTATTCATGCGACCGGTATAAGGCACGATTGAATACAGCACGCAGCCGAGCATGAAAAAAGTGAAATAGACGCTTTTCCTGCCCAGATAATCGGACAGCGTAGACCAGAAAAACCGTCCGCCCATGTTAAAAAAGCTGAGCATGCCGACAAACGCGGCGGCTTTTTCCGGCGTGATCTGATCCTTGAACATCTCCTGGCTCATCGCCGATGCCTGGCCCAGCACACCGATTCCGGCCGTCACATTCAGGCACAGCACCAGCCACAGCAGGTAAAACTGCGGCGTTTTCAGCACCTGCTCGACATGCACATGCTTGTCCGTGATCAACTTATTTTGCCGAGTGTCCGGCTGAAAATTGGTCGGCAACCAGCCCTCTTCCGGCAAACGGATGCTGAACGCGCCGATCATCATGAAAACCAGGTAAATGCCGCCCATGGTCATGAAAGTCTCGGCAACCCCGACCGATGTCGCCGATGCAAAATGCTTCATTAAAAACACGCTTAACGGTGCGCCTATCATTGCGCCGCCGCCAAAACCCATGATGGCGAGGCCCGTCGCCATGCCGCGCCGGTCGGGAAACCATTTGATCAAGGTCGAAACCGGCGAAACATAACCCAGCCCCAAACCGATGCCGCCCAACACGCCGTAGCCCAAATAAAGCAGCCAGATGGCATGCAGCTCAACGCCAAGCGCCGCGATAAAAAAACCGCCGCTAAAACAAAGCGCCGAACAGAACATCGTCACACGTGGCCCGACTTTCTCCAGCCATTTCCCGGCGAATGCGGCCGACAGCCCTAAAAACACGATTGCCAAACTGAATATCCAGCCCAAGGTGGTCAACTTCCAGTCTTCCGGCAACGATTGAGTCACGCCCAACACCTTGGTCAGCGGCAGATTAAAAACGCTGAACGCGTAAACCTGACCGATACACAAATGCACCGCCAAAGCAGCCGGAGCTACCAGCCAACGGTTAAAACCCGGTTTGGCGACAATTCTGTCTTTCGATAAAAAGGATGAGGCTAACCATATCGACATAAAGCTTTGTTCCTGCTGTTTATTATTGTAATTAAGCGGTATTATCTCGAAAAAGCCTTAAGCTGCCAATACATAGCCTTTAGCTCTACTTTGCCGCATTTTATAATCGCACAATTCATACTCACCGCCCCTGGCCTCATAGGAAATAGTGATCGCTGGAGTGCAAGCTCTGCTTGCGTTAGCAGGCAAAGCCTGCACTCCAAATACAAAGCTTTCCTTATGCCTTAATTCTTCGGCCTCAGCACGAGTATCTTACCCAGTGATTGAAGACCTACCAGTTCCTCAAGGGCCAACCCGGATTGATCGAAAAGCCCCTGCCATTCAGTCAGCGCTCTTTCCCTGCCTCGGGTAGCCATGAACATCTGCATATCGAAAGCCGCACTGGAAAAATCGGCCTTCAATTCCGAAACGACCAACTCCAATAGCGCAATGCGGGCACCGGTACCGATACTTGCGGCAGCCAGATTACGCAGCACTTTGACGCAATCCTCGTCATCCATGCCATGCAGAACAGCAGTCAACAAGTAGATGTCTTTGTCGTTTTTGGCAGCGGGAACCGATTCGAACAAGTCCCCCGCTTGGAAAGTTAACCGAGACAGAAGGGCTGGCGATTCCTTGCCGACCCAATAGCTTGCCGCTGTTTGAATAACCTGATTCCGGTCGAACACCAAAGCCGTGAGATGCGGATGCCGCTTTAGTATGGCTAATGATTTACTTCCCTTCGAGCCGCCCACATCGATGATGCGATCAAATCGCCCCCAATCGAAGTCGGTGGCAAAACTGTCGCCAGTCAATGCCTCCACACTATCCATCGCACGGGCGAACAGAGCATCGAATTCGGCATGCTCGTCCATGTAGGCATAAAGCTCCCGACCGTGAGAAATTTGGAACGGAACATCCCCGCTGCGCACTCCCTGTTCCAGTTGCTCGTACCAAGGCCGGCTCATCTCGACCGAGTTGTGCATCAAGACCATTGCCCTGACATTATTTGGATTGTCTTCCCGCAAGTAAGCGGAAAGCGCATTGTTCTTGAAAACCCTCGGCGACACTTCTTCAAATATACCCATGGCTGCCAGCATACGCAGCAGACGGTAAATGGCGTCCGGTTGCGCCGAGACGCGTGCCGCAATGGCGTCAACTGCGAGATGTTCATCAGCCAGAACCGATGCAATGTCCAAACGTACGGCGACATGAAGCACCCGCGACTGCCAAAATGCCGAGCCGATCTGGATAAGCCTGAACGGTGGCGGCGTGATCTTGTTGGGGAGGTTCTGTAGCCATGCGGCAAACTTCATCAGTTTTGCAAAGCGCAGTACTGCGCCTGAATGTTTTTGTAATGACATCGCAAGTCTCCTGCTATTCAGCCCTTGTCGGCGTCAAACCCGTGGAAAACAGGTAGCCATTAAACGCGGCCAGTTTTTCGAGGAAGTCAGCATCCATGGCTCGCCCCATCTGTTCTTCAAAAACATCTTTCAGCAGAATCGGCATCATCGCCAGACTGACAAATGCCATCCTGACAATGTCAGGGTCTAATGAAGGAGTAATTTGCCCGGCAGACTTCATATCCTCCACTTTCTTTGCGCCGCGCGTGCGCCCTCGCTCCAATAACTGTTGGATAAAGCGTCGCCCCGGCCCTTGGTTAAGCGCCAGAACTTTCAAGATCAGCTTCGGAAACTCGGGCCGTTTGGACATGGTCTCGTAATACAGATTGAAGAAGTCTTTAAACCCATCAACGGAGTCCAGTATTTGCCCGTCCAGCACGTTAAGCAGCGGGTTCATGGTGTCACGGATCATCTCCTCATATAAGCCCTCTTTGTTGCCAAAGTAGTAACGGATCATCGAGATATTGGCATCGGCCTTTTCTGCGATCAGACGGGTAGTGACCTTGTGGTAGTCATCGGATAGAAAACTGTCGAGAGCCGCTTTAAGCAGCCGCTCGCGCACGGGATCGGGGGCAAATTCGGGGGTGCTAAACATCACATTCTCCAACATCAGATAGTGAATTTAGATTAGCAGCTGCAAGTCGGCGTCACCAGAAGTTTCGTTAATCAACTTTGGCGGTTTGATTGGCTGGAAAATGACTGCTTAAGGGGAATGTTGAATCCTGTAGATGCATCGCGTAGGTTGGGCAACATCTTTTCGTTGCCCAACATTTTGGTATCCGGTGGAGGAATGTGCATGGTCAAATCCGAAATCTGCCGCCATATTGAA
>JANYKK010000288.1 GCA_025361585.1 Methylobacter sp.
CCCCTACGTAATAAATAAACTTAATGTTGGAGAATAAACGATGACGATGGACGATAGAGACGGCGTTATTTGGCTGGATGGCAAGTGGGTTGAGTGGCGCGAAGCTAAAGTCCATGTGTTGACGCATACCTTGCACTACGGTTTGGGCGTGTTCGAAGGCATACGCGCCTACCACGCGGAAAAAGGCACGGCGATTTTCAGGATGCAGGAGCATACCGACCGTTTGTTCCGTTCGGCGCATATCATGAACATGAAAATGCCCTACGGCAAAGACGAGCTTAACCAGGCGCACCGCGACGCCGTCGCCAAGAACAAGCTGGACAGCGCTTATATCCGCAGCATGTGCTTTTACGGTTCCGAAGGCATGGGACTTAGAGCAGACAACCTGAAAGTCCATGTCATGGTCGCAGCTTGGTCGTGGGGCGCGTATTTGGGCGCGGACAGCATCGAGCACGGCATCCGCATCCGCACTTCGTCTTATACCCGCAACCACCACAACAGCACTATGTGCAAAGCCAAAGCCAACGGCAATTACATCAACTCCATTTTGGCGTTGCAGGAAGCGTTGGCCAACGGCTACGACGAAGCGCTGATGCTGGATCATGAAGGCTTCGCCGCCGAAGGCAGCGCCGAAAACCTGTTCGTGGTGCGCAACGGCAAAATCTACACGCCCGAAACTACATCGGCATTGGAAGGCATTACCCGCGATACGGTCATCACCATTGCTCGTGAGCAAGGCTATGAAGTCATCGAAAAACGCATTACCCGCGATGAGATTTACGTGGCCGACGAAGCGTTCTTCACCGGTTCCGCGGCTGAAGTGACGCCGATCAGGGAATTGGATAACCGCGCCATAGGCACCGGCAGCCGTGGGCCGGTTACTCAGCAGTTGCAGTCGCTGTATTTCGGCTATGTGCATGGACGTCGCAACGATCATGCCGATTGGTTGACTTACGTCGCCTAAGGTTTTGAACGAATCACCAAAAATCCTGGTTGTCGGCCCGTCCTGGGTTGGCGACATGGTGATGGCGCAAAGCCTGTTTATCGCGCTGAAATACATCCACCCTGGCTGCCGGATTGATGTGCTGGCCCCGTCATGGACATTATCCCTGCTGGAAAGAATGCCCGAGGTGACCAAAGCCATTGCAATGCCGCTGCCGCGCGGCAAGTTCGGGCTGATCGAGCGCATCAAGCTGGGCCTGAGTTTACGTTCGGAAGGCTACGATCAAGCCATTTTGTTGCCGAATTCCTGGAAATCGGCAATCCCCACGTTCTTTGCCAATATCCCGGTTCGTACCGGTTACATAGGCGAATGCCGCTGGGGCTTGCTGAACGATGCCAGGAAGCTGGACAAAAAACTGCTGACCAAGACCGTAGAGCGTTTCATCGCATTAGGACTACCGGTTGATGCGCCCATGCTGCCGGTCTACCCAAACCCAGTGATAACGATCAGTAAGGATCGGCAACAGATTGTTCTGGATAAATTCAAATTAACTTCGTCAGTCGCCGCGCCTGCTCCCGGCAGATCTACGGCATACACACCATCCGTGGCGATTGCCGGGTCTGTTCCCGACAGACCTGCGGCATACACACCATCCTTGGCGATAAAAATCCTGGCCCTATGCCCCGGTGCCGAATACGGCCCGGCAAAGCGCTGGCCTGCCGAGTATTACGCCGAAGTCGCCCGGCATAAAATCGACCAAGGTTGGCAAGTCTGGCTGTTCGGTTCCGACAAGGATAAAGCCGTCGCAGCACAAATCAACAAAGCCTGTTCCGGGTTCTGCACTGATTTTACCGGCAGGACATCCGTGGCCGAGGCGGTCGATTTGATGTCGCTGGCTAATACCGTGGTGACCAACGATTCCGGCCTGATGCATGTCGCCGCCGCGTTGGATAAAAAAATCATCGCCTTATACGGCTCATCCGATCCTGGCTTTACGCCGCCGCTAAGCGACAAGGCCGAGGTACTCTCGTTGAACCTGAGTTGTGCGCCCTGTTTCAAGCGCGAATGCCCGCTAGGACACACTCATTGCCTGACCGGCATCACGCCTGACCGGGTGCTTGAATTGATAACGCTTACCCAATCCGGGCCTAAGTGAAGGTCGCCATCGTAAAACTCTCGGCGCTGGGTGACATCGTTCATGCGATGGTAGCGTTACAGTTCATCAAGGCGCGCTCCCCGGAAATTCAGATCGACTGGATCGTTGAAGAACGCTTCGCCGAAGTCTTAAAACACAATCCCGACATCGACAACATTTTGACGGTTAACCTGAAAGCCTTAAAAACCGATAAGGCTGGAATTTTTGCGCAGCTTAAAAAGATTCGCAGCTATGCAAGCAACAACTATGATCTGGTTATCGACGCCCAAGGGCTGATTAAGTCGGCGGTTACTGCCAAGCTCATATCGCCATGGAGGAGGGCGACCAGCCGGTCGCCCCTACAATCGCGGCGCGGACGCATCGCCGGATTCGATGCCGATTCAATCCGGGAAAAAGCCGCGTCATGGTTTTACGATGTCAAAGTCGCCTGTGCCTACGATGCCAATACCATCGACAGAAATGCTCTGATACTGTCCAGCCCGTTAGGGTTCGGCATCACCAAAGAGCAAATATTGGGCAAAAAGCCGTTCCTGTTTTTCAGCAACGAAGACCCGCAGATTTACGATTTCCTGGCAAAAGACCGGCGCAATATCGTGCTGGTGATCGGCTCAACCTGGGACAGCCGCAACTATCCGGCCGTCAAGTTCGTGAAAATAGCCGAGGCGTTGCAGCAAAACTGTCTGGTCATCTGGGGCAGCGAGCAGGAAAAAGCCACAGCGGAGTGGATGGCGACGCAATCCGGGCTGATCAAAGTCATGCCCAAACTGGATTTGAACAGCCTGAAAGCGCTGATAGCCAAGGCCGACTTGCTGATCGGCAACGACACCGGGCCGACCCACATGGCCTGGGGATTGAACCGGCCGTCAATCACCATCTTCGGGCCGACTCCGGTCAGCCGGGTTTACCAAACCGACATCAACAAAGTGGTTAAGTCCGCTTCCATCGTTAATCCGTACAAGCTTAATAAGCAGGATTATTCGATTAAGGACATCGACGAGCGTGAGATTATCGAGCAGGCGAAATTGTTGTTGGCGGGGTAAAAACGAAAACTTAAAACGCCATCCCTGGCATCATTAGCAGTTTAAAGAGTAATTACTTCAGTACCCTTGCCGACCAGCACCACATCCGCCGGGCGCATCGCAAAAATGCCGACCGTGACCACGCCGGTAATGTTGTTGATGATTTGCTCCAGCTTGATCGGATCGATAATGTCCAGGTTGTGCACATCGAGGATCACGTTGTGGTTGTCGGTGATGAAGTTTTCCCGCCACACCGGCTGTCCGCCCAGTTTAACCATCTCCCGTGCGACATAGCTTCTGGCCATAGGGACGACTTCAACCGGCAACGGAAATTTGCCCAGCACATCGACGCATTTGCTTTCATCGACGATGCAGATGAATTTTTTGCTGGCCGCGCCAATGATTTTTTCGCGGGTCAACGCGCCGCCGCCGCCTTTAACCATATGCTTGTGCGGGGTCACCTCGTCAGCGCCGTCGACGTAAACATCCAAAGTGCCGACTGCGTTCAGATCCAGCACCGGAATGCCGACTGATTTTAATTGGGCGGTGCTCATTTCGGAGCTGGACACCGCGCCTTCAATATCGCCCTTAATATCGGCCAAATAATTGATGAAATGCTTTACCGTGGAGCCGGTGCCGACGCCGACTATGGCAACATCTTTTACATAGTGCATCGCGGCTTGAGCCACTTTTTGTTTTAATTCATCTTGAGTCATGATGCTTCCTGATTTTTAGTTAAGGGTAGGTAAAGGGTGTGTGATAATACCGCAGAACCGAAGATTACTCAGCTGATTTTTAAAAAATGCCTCACCGTATTTGGAAAATATCCGGTGCGACTATTTTGAGGATTGATAACCCAGATATTATGGTGGAAGCCGTAGGGGCGATCCGGCAGGTCGCCCTTATTTAAACATTGTGCATTCAGGGCGACCTGCCGGATCG
>JANYKK010000297.1 GCA_025361585.1 Methylobacter sp.
TGTAAATAGAGGAGCGGTATTGGGGGGTAATTTCCGTTATTTGACAGAGATGACAAATGGGGCCGCGAATCTGGAATACGTGCCTCATGACAGCTTGCTTAATACGACACGGTATTTGGTAGCGGTTAAGAATGCTATTAAATTTACCCCTCATATTTATTCAAACCTGGAACTTAATAAGGTGTCGGATAAAACGTATTTCTCTGACCTGGGCAATGCGCTGAGCATGTCTACTTACAGCAGTTATCTTAGAAGTCAGGCGAACCTTGGCTATGTAAATAATGGGGTTTCTTTAACAGGCCATGTTGACAGTTATCAATCGATTGACCCAGCGATAACAGCTGCCGGATTACCTTATCGAAAGTTGCCGCAAGTTAATCTGAATTTGAACCATTCATTCAATTTTATGCCGTTGACGACATTGTTGGATGCCGAATACGTGTATTTTCAGCACAGCACTTTGATAAACGCACAGAGAACTAATGTTAAACCGTCAGTCAGTTTTCCACTGAAAACGGCTAGTGCCTTTTTAACGCCTAAAGTTTCTTTGCAAAATACCCAGTATATGATGACTAAACAAGGTGCTAATTTAGATCCCATTTGTTTAGCCAATCCTACTTCCGCTCAGTGCTTGAATAACACGAGTGGAGGAACACAAACAATTGGCAATGCTTCCCGAACGGTACCTATTTTTTCTGCTGATACTGGTTTATATTTGGAAAAAGACCTGAATTTTTCCAATCGATCTTATTTGCACACCCTTGAGCCCAGGTTATTTTATTTGTATGTACCCAATATAAATCAGGATAATATCCCGATATTTGATACCTCGTTCTATGATCCCTCATTCAGTAGTTTGTTTTTAGAAAATCGCTTCAGCGGCGTGGATAGGGTGGGGGATGCCAATCAGTTGACGGCAGCCATAACAACCCGCTTGGTCGACGTTAAGTCCGGTAAAGAAAAGCTAAAACTTAGTGTGGGTCAGATTGCTTATTTTCAGGATAGGAAGGTTATTTTGCCAGGCTATCAGCAATTACCGCAGTTTCCGGGCTACTTCCCAAATACCGACAGGTTTTCAAATTTGGTGGGGGAGCTTACCGTCGGATTGACGGATCATGTTTCGGTAAACTCAGGGACGCAATGGAGCCCCCATTTAAACGAGGTTGTCAGGCATAATGTCGGGCTGAATTATTTTAATCAGCCAGAAATTAATAAACCGGCCGAGATTGTTAATCTCGGCTATCGTTACAGAAAGAACACGATAATTCCAGAAGCATTGAATTTAGATGGATCTAGGCGGAGACAATATGACATTATTCAAAGCGATATTTCCGTTCACTGGCCGGTTTATAATAATTGGTCTGTGGTTGGGCGCTGGACCTACTCCTTGCTGAATAATAAAACTCAGGAAAGTTTTTTTGGTCTGGAAAAAGAAAATTGCTGCTGGGCTTTTCGCTTTATTGGACGACGCTGGATTAATAGCGTAAATCTTAATACAAATCCAAATGTTTCGAATGGAACATCTGTCGATCCTACCGCTACAGGTATCCCGCAGACAGGCGTATTCTTTGAGGTGGAATTGAAAGGACTGACCGGCGTTGGCGAAAAACTGGATCAGTTTTTTGAAAAGCAAATTTATGGTTATCGGGCACCCAAAAAATGATCAAACCAGAAAATATCAAAAGAGTCGTTGTAGCTGCGCTGTTGTGTAATTTATGGTTCGGCAGTTTTTTAGCGCACGCTGAAATTCTTGATACTATTGTCGCGGTGGTTGAAGATGACGTCATCCTGGAACGGGAGCTGCAAAAAGAAGTGGCGATTATCGAGCAACGAATCCAGCAAAGTGGTGCCGCGCTTCTGCCTGCTTATGTGCTGCGCAAACAAGTGCTGGAAAAGATGATTGTCGACAAGCTTCAAAGGCAGTTAGCGGAGAAGGCCGGAATTACTGTTAGCGAAGAACAGCTCAACAGTTCCGCCGCAGATATAGCCCGAAGAAATAATATGGATGTGGAGCAGTTCAGGGCGGAACTGGAAAGGCAGGGCATGAGCTATCAGAGCTTTTTGGACAATATGCGCAACGAAATCATTATTAATCAGTTACGCGGAAGAGAGATAGGCGGACGCATTAAGGTGACCGACCGGGAAGTTGAGCACTACCTGGAAACTCAGGATAAAATCGGTGAAGAGTCCTCGCAGTATCATCTGGGTCATATTTTGATTGCCGTTAAAGAAGGTGCGTCATCGACAGAGATTCAACAAGCGATGAGCAAAGCCGATGGCTTGGTCAAGAAATTGCAGGCTGGACAAGATTTTAGCCAGCTCGCAATCAGTGATTCAGATGATGCCAATGCGCTAAAGGGCGGTGATTTGGGTTGGCGCACAATGAGTGAAATACCGACGCTGTTTGTTAATGAAATCCGTCAAATGAAGCAGGGCGAAGTGTCGGAACCTATTCGCAGCCCTAGCGGTTTTCATATCATTAAAATGCTGGAGCTAAAAAGCACGGATAATCATATGATTGTCAAAACTAAAGTTCGGCATATATTGGTTAAAACCAATGAGCTGGTTGATGATGCCGAAGCAAAAAAACGCTTGCTGGCATTAAAAGCCCGTATCGCAGATGGTGACGATTTTGCGGCATTAGCGCGGGCACATTCGGATGACAAAGGTTCGGCATTGAAAGGCGGATCACTTGACTGGGTAAGTCCTGGCGATTTGGTTAAGCCGTTTGAAGAAGCCATGGCGAAACTCGGCATTAATGAAGTGAGCGAACCTGTTCAGACCCAGTTTGGTTGGCACATCATTCAGGTATTGGGGCGGGAAAATAAGGACGATAGCAGCGAGTTCAAAAAGAACTTAGTGCGAGATGCTATTCGTAAGCGAAAAATTGAAGAAGAAACAGAGCTTTGGGTACGCCGATTGCGCGACGAGGCGTTTGTGGAAATTAAACAGGACAGACTTTGACACAGTGTGGCTTAGGTTAGCCCTTCAGGATCGGGATGAGCGGCAATAACAAACATGGCAGCTTGGATGTGGTTCCAAAAGCGGATTGTAGGGGGGAGTACATTAGCCCTGGGCAATTAAGGTCGCCCATGCATGACTTGTCGACGGCTGCTCAGCCGGGTATTAAAACAGTTCGCTATCGCTTGGGTGTGGGATTAAAACACCAAGTTACCGCAGAAGGGCTTAAAAAAATATTGATTGAAGAGTCTGGCGTCGATAAAAAAAACATTAATATTATTAATATTCAAGGCGACTACACGCTTGTGGAGCTGCCTGATGAAATGCCTCAGGATATATTCCTACATTTAAAATCGGTAGAAATCAAACAACACAAGCTGGATATAAAACGGGTGAAAGCACGTAATAAAAAGCGCGGCAACAACCGTGGACGGCGCGGAAGGAGGAATGCGGCCAAATCAGAAAATGCCGACTCTGATCAATTCGTGGCGGTTAATCTGGTCGAACAGACCAAGGATTAGACTTTGACGTAGGGATTGCTGCGCATTTCCTCGCCAAAAGTGGACATCGGGCCGTGACCGGGAATAAAAGAAAATTGTTTGCCCAACGGCCATAAATTATTTTTGATGGAATTAATCAGAGTATTGAAGTTGCCTCTTGGTAAGTCGGTTCGACCGATTGAGCCTTTAAATAACACATCACCGACAATGGCTAGTTTCGTGTTGCGGTGAACAAAAACCACATGTCCCGGTGTATGGCCAGGGCAGTGAAAAACATCCAGTTCTACTTCGCCAATCCTAATATTATCACCCTGACTTAACCAGCGTGAAGGCGTAAATGATTCGCAGGCTGGGAAACGAAAAGTCTGGCATTGCTCTGAAATCGCGTCAATCCAGAATTGGTCGTCTCGATGAGGGCCAAGAACAGGAATGGAAAGCAGGGCTGCGAGTTCTGCCGTCGCGCCGATATGATCAAAATGCCCGTGGGTGATCAAGATGGATTCGGGCGACGCCTTTTCCCTGTCGATGGCTTTTAAAATCAGGTCAATATCGCCGCCGGGATCGACAATGGCGGCTTTTTGGGTCTGTTCGCAAATCAGCAGCGAACAGTTCTGCTGATAATCTGTAACGGGAATAATACAAAAGCGCATAGGCAGGTGAAGACAAATAATTAAATTTTATCATTGAAAATGGAAAACTACCATTAACCGTAGAACGTGTGGGTTCTAGGGTTGATTTTGGGTGACCGGCCAGTCACCCCCTACAGGAACAATATGACAAACATCCAATACATAAATACCCCAGACCAGCTAGCCAAGCTATGTGAGCAGATTAAACAAGAACCTTGGTTGGCTCTTGATACAGAGTTTTTACGGGAAAAAACTTATTATCCTAAGTTTTGTCTGTTGCAAATAGCAACGCCGAAATGGGTGGCCTGTGTTGACCCTATTGCATTACCCTCGCTGGACATCCTTTTTGAAGCACTATACAGTTCATCTATTGTTAAGGTGTTCCATTCTTGTAGGCAGGATCTAGAGATTTTTTATCAGTTGACCGGAAAAATACCCGAACCGCTTTTTGACACTCAAATCGCCGCGCCATTGCTGGGCTTTCAAGAGAATCCTGGGTACGCAATGCTGGTTTCCAGCTTGTTAAATGTGAATTTAAACAAGGCGCATACCCGTGCGGATTGGAGCAAGCGGCCATTGATTGATGCGGAAATTCAATATGCTGCAGATGATGTGATTTATTTATGCAGGATTTATCAAATGATGTTGCAGAAATTAGCCGAACTGGGACGGGTCGATTGGCTGGAACGCGATTTTGCTGAATTGTCCAATCCAGATCTTTATCAGGTAAAGCCTGAAAAAGCTTGGTTGAAAATTAAAGGCAAAAACAAGCTGACCGGCAGGCAACTAGCTATTGTTCAAACCTTGTCCGAATGGCGGGAAAAAACCGCGCAGGCTGAAGATCGCCCCAAGAGTTGGCTGTTGCGTGATGAGATGCTGTTCGATTTGGCCAAACTGCAACCGGAAACAGTAGGCGAATTAGCCAATGTACGCGGCATTAATGAGCGTGCGGTTAATCGCTATGGCGCAGAACTGTGTCAGTTGATTACGGCGGCCAAGGATCGTGCGCCGATACCTTTGAACGAAAAAGGCCGACCAGCTAAAAAAACACAGCAGCAGGAAGCAATACTGGATATTTTAACGGCACTGGTCAGAATACGCGCCGAAGAGAATTTGTTAAATCCGGTTATTCTTGCGACACGTAAAGACCTGGAAGTGTTGTTGTTCGATGACGATGAGGAGTGTCCATTGCTGCACGGCTGGCGTTTTAAAATGGCTGGCAGGGAATTAGTAGGCCTGTTAAAAGGTGAGTTATTACTTGGAATTGAGGCTGACAAATTGGCCATTTTTGAAAAATAAGGCTTGTTATTAATTTCTTTATATCAGGCATGATGTGCAATAACCCGAAACTTATATTTATAAACTTATTTTGCACTGCTGATATTTTTATATTCAATGCAGATTAAGGCAGTAGATATTTGACAATATTTCAATGTTAAGTTAAGGTTAATCTAAGGGAATTTTAAGGTTAAAGATTCCCTTAACTTGGTATGTTAGGTCAATTTTATAATCGAACTGAATTTATGATCATAAAAGACCCAGCGGATTAAACATTGAATGAGGAACAAAAATGAATAAGAAAAACCTCTTTACTGCCTGTGTACTTTGCAGCGCATTATTGTCAACAGGATCGGCTTATGCGGGTGAACACAGTTATTTATCCGGTGTAGGCTCTAAATTAGGCCAAGGATTTGCAAACATAGCGACTGGCGTTGTCGAAATACCGAAAAACATTGCCAATATCAGTCATGATCAAAATGCTTTTGTTGGAGTGACCTGGGGTCTGTTGCGTGGAGTCATGCATACTGTCGGTCGAACCACTGTGGGCGCGGCGGAATTGATTACTTCACCTATTCCTACCAAAGACTTCATTACGCCTCCTTATATATGGGATCGTTTTAGCGAAGATACTCGTTACTTTGGTCGCCATTTGCCAGGATTCTGGACGACGTATGGACCGTTGGATGACGGCGACGAATAAACCTCATTGACCCATTAAATAATCGTTGTATTCATTCGTCATAAAATGGCGTTTGGTTAAGATTGAAAAAGGATAAATTTATGAACAAACAATGTATTTACGTGCCATTTGCCGTACTAGTTGCTTCCCTTGCGGCTTGCAGTGCGACGCCACAAAAAGATATTCCCGGTTTGAGTTCTGGAATTGATGCTGCAAATGCAGGCCATTACCGCCAAGCTATTATGCATGAAGAGCAAGCTGAGAAAAAATTGGCTGAAGCCGATAAAGCGTTAGCGAATTGGAAAAATGATCATTATTGGAATATTAATGACCAGCAAAAAGCCAAAGATGCGGCTCAAGCGGCAGCAGAGCATCGGTTGGCATCGGAAAAAGAAACGTGTCAGTGGTTGACACAGGTTCACAGTCAAAACCATCTTCAGGACGGACCACTTTCAGCTCAACATACAGCGGTATTTTTCGCGAATGGTAGTGCGGCGCCTTACCAATCGGAGGAGCATGAGATTGCTATTCTAGGAACATTTTTGGAAAATCATCCCGAAGCTAGTGTTGATATAGTTGCTTCTACCGATACGGTTGGCAATGCGGCGAGCAATCAAAATTTATCTGATAAAAGGGCTTCCTCTGTCAGTAAAATATTGATCAAGCATGGCGCTAAAGCGGAACAATTGCATATAAAAACGGTGGGTGAAGCTCATGGGCCGGACAATACCCGTGATCAGAATCATCGGGTAGTCTCCATGGTTACCGTTCATCCTGCTTATTCCGATTGTCCCGATTTGAAATAAACCCCATCAAATCCCCTGTAGTTATCATAATGACTACAGGGGAGCCTTGTTTTATTGAATAATCCCACCAGTAGTAGTCGTCAGTAACAGCAAATAGCATAGCGTGATAATAAACGCTGACAATTGCGATTTGTCTGACTGTTTCTTAATATTCTGTTTTAAATTGTCTTAAGCTGATGCTTGCAAAGCTTGGTTGTCATATAATGCGCGTTTTAGTTTTTATGTTCCCAAAGGGTAAGTTAATATGAAGAAAATCACTTTATTTGTTTCTGTTTTACTGTTCTTTTTTACCGCGATAGCCAGTGCTCACGGTCCTGTGCGCCAAAAAGCCGAAGAGAAAATCACCATCGACGCACCTGCTGCAAAAGTTTGGGCGATTATTAAGAATTATGGTGATATGTCTTGGCATCCAGATATTTTTAATACCACAGTTAAAGGCGATAACACCAAAGGTGCAATCCGCGTTTTGACCTTAAAAGACGGCGGCACGATTACCGAAGAATTAAAAAAGTATGACGATGCAAAAATGTCTTACGCTTATAAAATCACTGACATGAGTTCATCTAAAACCATTACTCATGCCGGCGCTGAAGAAAAAGTCCCTGCGTTGCCCGTTAATGATTACGCGGCAAGCATTGAGTTGGCCGATAAAGGCGGTAAAACTGAAGTTATCTGGAAAGCAGGTTATTACCGCGCCTACATGAACAACAACCCACCGGAAGAAATGAACGAAGAAACTGCTAACACAACAGTAAAAGCCATTTTAGAAACAGGATTAATTAACCTGAAAAAATTGGCTGAAAAGTAGGATCTCGCTAGTGTTCCGAGTGAACTATCGCCGCACCAGCTCCCGGTTGGCTAGTGGCATACACACCATCCTTGGCGATAAGGCTGTGGCGATTTGCATCGCCACAGCCTTTTTCTCTACACCGCTGCTGGCAGCCCAGCCTTTTGCCTACAAGCACGTAGACAAGGGGCGTGAGCTGGGAGCGTCAAGCTTTGCCTATATCAGCAATCAATTGGGCGATAGCGTATCTGTTATCGATACAGCAACGGGCAGCGTAGTCGATACCATTGCTGTTGCCGGTAAACCCGCCGGGGTTGCGGTTGCACCTGACGGCAGCAAAATCTATATCAGTACGCCGGAGGCCAAAGGATTCGCCGTCGTCGATACCAAAAAACGCGAAGTCATCGCCAAAGTTGTTGTCAATGACGGCACGTTGGGTATAGCTGTCGGCTCTGATGGCAAGCGGATTTATGTGGCAGACTGGTATAACAATACCGTCTCGGTTATTGATTCCGACAGTCTACAGATAATTAAAACGATAGCTGTCGGCGAATCGCCTTCGGGCCTGGTCGTCAGCCCCGATAACCGCTGGCTGTATGTCGCCAACCGGATCAGCAACTCTGTTTCCCAGATCGACCTGAAGACACTGACCGTTAAGAAAACCGCAGAGGTTGGAACGCACCCGTTTGGACTCACCATTGATTCAAGAGGCGAACGCATTTATGTCGCCAACGTAAAAAGCGATGATGTTACCGTTGTGGAAACGGCCAGGATGAAACCCATTGCCACCGTCAAGGTTAACATGCTGCCGTATGCAACGGCGCTGGCGCTGAATGACAGCCGCCTGCTGGTAACCAACCAGGATGATGGCTCGGTTTCTGTTATCGATACGGAAACCTTGAAAGAAATCGCCCTGATTGATGTAGGTACTAAACCCGAAGGCATCAGCACCCATCCTGATGACCGACATGTCTACGTGGCTAACTGGTTTGACGGCAATGTGTCGGTGATCGATGCCAGAATCCTGAAAGTGATAGCCACGATTAAAACCGGCGAGGGCAGTCGTGCATTTGGGCAATTTATGGGTAAATAGCCATAAATAATTTTTTGAACAATTCGAGTTTTCTTCGCATTGTTAATACGAACCGCACCCAAGCCCCCTCATAAAATGTCGTCACCCAATCAACTTATCGCTTCCCTTCCTTATTTCGCCGACAGTGCGGAATTATTTGCCGTTTGCTCAGATAAGCCTTGGGCCGTTTTTTTGGATAGCGGTTTCCCTCACAGCAATCAGGGTCGGTACGATATTATTGCGGCTGAGCCGGTATGTACCCTGGTCACGCATGGCGAGATCACCGAGATTACTCGTGACGGCGCAACACTAACATCAGTTGGAAATCCATTCGATTTAGTTAAACAACAGTTGGCCCAGTTCCCTGATTTTAAGCTGGATGATGACTTGCCGTTCAACGGCGGCGCTATCGGCTATTTTTCCTATGATTTAGTCCGCCGACTGGAAACCTTGCCCACGGTAGCCGAAGATGCTGAACATATCGCCGAAATGGCGGTAGGAATATACCCGTGGGCGGTCATTGTCGATCATCATCAGCAAAAAAGTTATCTGGTAGGGCAGTGTGACCAGCACTGGCATGATTTAATCCAGCAGTTTAGCGCTAAACAGGTAAGACAAGATCATCAGATATTTAAAGTGACTGGCAATATTAAGTCCAACATGGACAAGGACACCTATGTCAGCGCCTTTAACCGCATCAAGCACTATCTTAGGGAAGGCGATTGTTATCAGGTGAATCTGGCGCAACGCTTTGTAGCCAGTTGTGAGGGCGATCCGTGGGGTGCCTATCAAACCTTGCGTAAATTAAATGCGGCCCCATTCAGTTGTTATCTCAACCTGCCTGAAGTGCAGATTTTAAGCTCGTCCCCAGAGCGGTTCTTAAAGCTGACCGATGGCGTGGTCGAGACTAAGCCGATTAAAGGGACGCGGCCAAGAAAATCCGATTACGCGGAAGACCAGCAGCAGATAAAAAACCTGGAAGCCAGCAACAAAGACCGGGCGGAAAACCTGATGATCGTCGATTTGCTCAGAAATGACATCAGCAAAACCTGCAAGAGCGGTTCGGTCAAAGTGCCGACCTTATTCGACGTGGAAAGCTACGCCACAGTCCATCATCTGGTCAGCACCGTAACCGGTCTACTGGCGGAAAATCAGCACGCTTTGGATTTGTTAAAAAGCTGTTTTCCGGGCGGATCGATCACCGGCGCGCCCAAGATCAGGGCCATGGAAATTATCGAAGAACTCGAACCCAACCGGCGCGGCGTTTATTGCGGGGCTATCGGTTACATTGGGTTCAACGGCAATATGGACACCAATATTGCGATTAGGACGCTGGTGCATTCGGAAAACACCATCCGTTTCTGGGCGGGCGGCGGCATCATCAATGATTCCGTAGTCGAAGATGAATACCAGGAAAGTTTTGACAAGGCGGCGGCCATGCTCGATTTATTGCGGCAATTTACAACAAGGTAATGCGCAACTTAACCGCCACGGATGACATGATTATCATCAAACTAGGCGGTAGCCTGTCCCGCTCGGATACTCTTGTTGACTGCCTGAATGCGGTGGAGAACAACTATCAGGGCAGGGCAGTGGTCATCGTCCCCGGCGGCGGCGCGTTTGCCGATCAGGTCAGATTGGCGCAACAACACTGGCAGTTTGACGATACCACCGCACACCACATGGCTCTCTTAGCTATGCAGCAAATGGCCTTGCTGTTCAAAGGGCTTAAACCCGATTTTGTTATTGCCGATAGCGTCGTAGCGATTCAAGGTCAGTTAAACAAAAAAATCGTCATTTGGTCGCCGGACATTATTGAACTGGATAACGCAGGCATATCGGCATCGTGGGATATAACTTCAGACAGTCTCGCGGCATGGCTAGCCGACACACTTTCGGCAACCGAACTTATCCTGATAAAGTCAGCTGCTATTGATGCCTGCCAGAACCTGCAACAACTTGCCGAGCAACACATAGTCGATAACGCCTTTTGCGATTTTGTCGCGCAAGTCGATTTTAAAATACGCATTGTTAATGCTCAAAGCTGGAGCCTACACGCGAACCAACGAACAAATTGATTTTGATTGAGAAAACAAAAACCAGAGTTACCCACATTTTCTGGGGATAACTCTGTGGGTAAGGTAAAAACAAATGCCCTAACTATTCACTTTTTAAGCTTTTTTGTTAGATCGGCCAGTTTGTGGTCAGTGTCTGATAGCGTGTAACCATGGTTTTAATTATCAACAACTTAGGTGGGTATGGGGGTGCTTTTGTTGGTTCTTTTTTATAGCTGGAGTGAGGCCTTACGGCTATATGCCGCTGAAACAAAAGTATATTACAGCTACCTGTGGAAAAGGTAGCGGTAGATATCTGCTGTCAAGTCTTATTTCCTAAAATACGGCGGGGTTCTATTAATAATAGGGGGTAACAAGCTTTTTCGCCGCATCAAAATATTATGAGGTTTGAGTGTAGGATGTAATGTCAGCGGTTGCTGTTCATTGGGGGCGACCGGTAAAAGCGGGTCGCCCAGATAGCTCGGCTATATTCCTGCGTTGATGAGGCTAATGCAGTTAAGAGTGGGAGTTTGTGTTGTTAATGTTTCAATTGCGTCTGCCATTTTTACCGGCAGTCGTATCTTCAAATTTCACTTTTAATGGTTTTCCGCAATACAGATTGCCGTCCAGTGCGGCTATTGCGGCTCTTGCTTCGTGGCCTTCCATGCCGATAAAGCCGAAGCCCCGGCATTTTCCGCTAAATATATCGGAAACAAGCTGAATGGAGCGGACTTTGCCGTATTCGGAGAATAAAGCCTGTACTGTTTCTTCAGTGGCTTCGCTAGGTAAGTTTCCTACAAAAATTCGTTTCAAAAGACATGTCCTAAATTAGGGGGTGAGTTGATCGGCCGGATTAACCGGTTAAGATGCCATAACCCCGCGCTCGTTGAACGCGGGGCTGTGTGTCAGAAAGTAAGGCGGTTTAAGCTGGGCT
Source organism: Methylobacter sp. (assembly GCA_025361585.1). Classification (GTDB taxonomy): domain Bacteria; phylum Pseudomonadota; class Gammaproteobacteria; order Methylococcales; family Methylomonadaceae; genus Methylobacter_A. The sequence goes on from JANYKK010000297.1 coordinate 11,704, forward strand.
TACTTGTGATGCTTGTGGGCCTTTAGGGCCTGATTCTACGTCGTACTTAACCGCTTGGCCTTCAGCCAGGGTGCGGTAGCCGCCGTCGCTGGCGATTGCAGAAAAGTGTACGAACACGTCTGCGCTGCCATCACTAGGCGAAATAAAACCAAAACCTTTAGACTCGTTAAACCACTTAACAGTACCTGTTGCCATAAAATTACCTATATAAATCAATGAAAAATGTTTGATTGCAAATCATGCCGGGCAATTTTAAAGAGAAAAGCGAATGGAATTTCTGAAAAGTGCTGAATAACATGAAAACTTACAGTAGAAGTCTCTCGTTGGTATTGGAGTTCTGTCTACTGTGCCTTGCATTATAGAGGCTAATGCTAAGTATAGCCATTGAAATTTAGCAGACGGCATTTTGTAGGGGGCGGGGCTGGCCGGTAAGCTGCTAATGATAGTCTCTACGGCCAAAGTTATTGCGACGATTGCCGTGGTTATCATGTTGACGATAGTTTCCGTCGTTATCGTAATGATCATGATCATTATGCTGATAATGAGGTGGAAAATAGGCTCTACCCCGGTCATAGCCGTTATCATAATGATCCGGTCTTTCGCCGTAATGGTTTCTGTGCATAATGTATCCGCTGCTGTAAGCATCATGGCCGGAGTAATATGAATAGCGCTGCGGATAAGGAACGCAAGCGGACAGCAGTAGCGCAAAACCGGTAAGCAGCATTTTTTTGATGATAGAATCCATTTTCATAGTCCGCGATAGTTGACCCGTGCTAAAGAATACCGACAGATCGCTGAATGCAGAATGAACCGTGCAGCCAAACACATTGACATAACAAAAAGGAAGACCATGAAACACCCCGTAGTTGACGCCCGTATCACCCCGGAAGGGCGTCTGGATGTATTGTCCAGGGCTGAAGTTACCAAGCTGCTCGATACCAGTCAGGGCGGCTTGTACCGGCTGTTCCGCAATTGTTCGCTGGCGGTGTTAAATTGCGGCAGCACCTTGGATGACGGCAAGGAACTGCTGGAACGCTATCCCGATTTCGAAATACGCGTTGTTCAGCAGCAGCGCGGCATTAAACTGGATCTCAAGTCGGCTCCAGCCCACGCCTTCGTTGATGGCGTCATGATTAAAGGCATCAATGAACATTTGTTTTCGGTGCTGCGCGACATTATCTATGTCAGCGACGAGATCAATAACAACCCGAAGATTGACTTGGATAGCTCGGATGGCATTAGCAGCGCGGTGTTCCACATTCTGCGCAATGCCAAAATTCTACGCCCGATGACCAATCCAAATTTGGTAGTGTGCTGGGGCGGACATTCAATCAGCCGTAAGGAATATGACTACAGCAAGATCGTCGGTCATGAGATGGGCTTGCGCGGTCTGGACATCTGCACAGGCTGCGGGCCGGGCGCGATGAAAGGCCCGATGAAAGGGGCGACTATCGGCCATGCCAAGCAGCGGATAAAAAACGGTCAGTATCTGGGAATAACCGAACCCGGTATTATTGCCGCCGAATCGCCTAATCCTATCGTCAATGACTTGGTGATCTTGCCGGACATTGAAAAACGCCTGGAGGCCTTTGTCCGCACCGGGCATGGTATCGTGGTGTTTCCCGGCGGCGCGGGCACGGCCGAGGAAATACTTTATATACTGGGTATTTTGCTGCATCCTGATAATAAGGATATGCCGTTTCCGCTGATATTTACCGGGCCGGATTGTTCAGGGGATTATTTCAGGGAAATCGACCGCTTTATTGTCGGCACTTTGGGCAAATCCGCGCAGCAGCGATATAAAATCATTGTTGATAATCCAGCGCTGGTCGCACAGGAAATGCAGGCAGGCATCCAACAGGTGCGGCAATTCCGTAAAGAAACAGGCGATGCCTATTACTTCAACTGGCAGCTTAAGGTTGACCATGGCTTTCAACAGCCGTTCATACCCACCCATGACAACATGAGAAATCTGGCCCTGCACAAGGATCAGGAAAACCACCAGCTAGCCGCAAATTTGCGCCGCGTGTTTTCCGGTATCGTGGCGGGCAACGTCAAAGACGACGGCATACGCGCTATCGAACAATACGGTCATTTCGAAATTCGCGGCGATGTCGACATCATGGCGTTGATGGATTCGTTGCTGGCTTCATTTGTTGCGCAGCATCGGATGAAATTGCCGGGGAAGGCCTATTTGCCGTGTTATAAGATTGTTAAATAATTTTAATCGTTCCCGCTTTCTGGTGCTTATCGTTATACACAGCGTTGCCCAAGAATCGTCATGCCGGCAGGGATGCCGGTATCCAGCGCCATGGATGGTAGCTTCTGATCTTCGCCTGTTGTTTAGTGACACCGGGTGTCTTTTAGTTTTCACATCCCTGTGCCTGGATTCCGGCATCCTTGCCAGAATGACGATGTTATGCAAACACTCGTGCATAAATAGAGGCACTTCGTGTGTGGAGGCGATGCCTTCATGAAAGTCATCCTGACCGAAAAGCCCTCAGTCGCTCGTGACATAGCCAAATGCCTAAGCATCAACAACAAGCGCGATGGCTATTTTGAGGGCAACGGTTATCAAATTACCTGGGCGTTCGGTCATCTGGTTGAATTGAAAGAACCGGATGAATACGATCCGGCCTGGAAACGCTGGTCTTTGGAATCCCTGCCGATTATTCCCGAACAATTCGGCCTAAAAGCCAGAGGCGATGCCTCCGCGCAAAAACAACTCAACATCATCAAACACTTGTTCAAAGCCGCTGATGAAATTATTTGCGCGACCGATGCGGGAAGGGAAGGGGAGCTGATATTCAGGTACATTTTGTCCTGGGCGGAGTGTGTGCAAAAACCGTTCAAACGCCTGTGGATCAGCTCCCTAACCGATGATGCGATACGCAAAGGCTTTGCCGAGTTGCAGGAAGGCCATGCCTACGACGGCCTGTATCGAGCCGCCAAATGCCGCAGCGAATCGGACTGGATCGTCGGCCTAAACGCCACGCGGCTGTATACCCTCAAGTTCGGCCAGCAAGGCAGTTTATGGACGATAGGCCGGGTGCAAACGCCGGTGCTGGCGTTGATCGTGCAAAAAGATTCCGAGATCAGTAATTTTACGCCGAAGGATTTTTGGGAATTGCACGCCCTGTACCGGGATGCCGATTTTCAATATGTCGGCGGACGATTCGACCAGAAAGCCGATGCGGAAGCTCTGTTAAATCAAATCGAGGGACAGGATTTTAAGGTTACCGAAGTCAAGGGTAAGAAGGAAACGCTCAGTCCGCCGTTATTGTACGATTTGACCGATCTGCAAAAAGACATGAGCATCCGTCACGGCCTGACTGCCGATCAGACCTTGACCTGCACACAGCAGCTTTACGAGAAAAAACACGTCACCTATCCGCGTACCGACAGCCGCTATTTAACCAATGATATGAAGCCGGGCATGAAGTCCTTGTTGAGCAAATTACGTGCGAACTTTGGGATGCAGATTGAACCGCTCGACCTCGATAAGCTGACGTTGACTAGCCGTATCTTTAATGACGCCAAAGTATCCGACCACCATGCGATCATTCCCACGACCGCATTGCCGGGTTCGCTTTCCGGCAATGAAGCCAAGGTTTATGAAGCGATAGCCTTGCGCTTTATCGCGGCGTTTTATCCGCCTTGTATCAAGCGAATCACCACCGTTCTGGGCGAGGTTTGTGTAAGAGATGTTTGTGGGGGCGACTTCAGTCGCCCAGTGAGCGAAATTGCGATTGAAGTCACTCCCACAACAGTAAAGTTCAAAACCACGGGCACGATGATCGAAGCGCCCGGCTGGCAGATCTTGTTTAAAAACGAAGTGGCTAGCCAGCCCGATAAAACGCAAAAAATCCTGCCCAACTTTGTGCTAGGCGAAACCGGCCCGCAGCAGCCGTCGATAAACCAGGGCAAAACCACGCCACCGAAACCCTATAACGAAGCAAGCTTGCTTGGCATCATGGAATCGGCCGGTAAGACCTGCGATGACGAACAACTCAAGGAAGCGTTAAAGGAAAAAGGCCTCGGTACTCCGGCAACCCGAGCCTCGATTATCGAGGTGCTGATCAAGCGCAACTACATCCAGCGGCAAAAAAAGAACCTGCTCAGTACCGAGTCGGGGCGGCATTTGATCTCGATCATCGCCGACGACCGGCTAAAGTCCGCGGCGATGACCGGCGAATGGGAAGCCAAGCTTAAAAAAATAGAACACAACGTTTACGATCCCGACCGGTTCATGGCCGAAATCATTCAGTTTACCCAAAAAATTAAAGACGAATCGGACAAGCCGCTGTACGATCAAAGCCGCTTCGGCGACTGCCCGTTATGTGGACAACCGGTTATCGAGGGTAGAAAGGGCTACGGTTGCAGCGGCTGGAAATCCGGTTGCCAGTTTGTCTTATGGAAAGAGATCTACGGGGCGCCGGTGACAAGAGACATGGCCAGCCAGCTGCTGCAAAACAGCCGAACCCTGCACAGTTACGCTATCAAGATAAACGATGAGGTGTTCAATGCCCAACTAACCCTCAACAAACAGGGCGAGACAGGGTTTGTCAAAGCCGGGTCGAGTTATCGGCCTGCGCTAAAAGAAGCCATTGCCGATTGCCCATTGTGCAACGGCAAAATTGTTGAAACCGCAAAAGCCTACAGCTGTAGCGAATGGCGTAACGGCTGCAAAATGACGATCTGGAAAACCGTCGCACATAAAAAAATTACCGCAGCGATGGCCAAAAAACTACTCAGCAACGGTGAGACCGGGATGTTGAAA
>JANYKK010000352.1 GCA_025361585.1 Methylobacter sp.
GACTGGAAAAGAACGGAAAATCGAGAACCAGGGCGATCGTAGAAAACGAACTGAACGATGAACCACCTTAGCGCGACGGGACCTCGAAGAGGGCTGACCAGAAAGAGAATTGGCCGAAACCGCCCACGTCGGCCTAACGAAAGAAGCTAACCGGCCCCGCCTGCGCCGAGGCGATGAACGGAGCCGAGGAAGCGAGAAGTTGAGAGAGAACGGCGGGCAATGCAGGCGGGGTCCGAGTTGAGCGGGAGGTTAGGCGAGGCCTGAATCTTTGCGAGCGCGGGCAACAGACATGTGAGGCGAATGGGATGCCGAATGTGTGGAGCGTAGCGCCCAAACCCGCGGAAGAGAAGGGAAATGCCGCCAAAGGAACCGGAACGATGCCGCCATGCCGACGCGGTGCGACACAGCCCTGACGGAGCTTTCGAACCGATGGAACAGGCAGCGGTGCGACGCAACCTTGCGGGGCAATCAAAGAACCGAGACAAAAGGGCGGAGCGGAACCGTTGCAGCCAGATTGATGGTTGACGCCTAACGAAGTGAGCTAACCGGGCCCCGCCTGCACCGAGGCACTGAGCGGAGTCGAGAAAGCGAGATGTTGAGAGAGAGCAGAAGGCAATGCAGGCGGGGTCCGAGTTGAGCTAGGGGTTAGGCCTTGATTGGCGGATTGGGGCGATCGAACTCGTGTGCCCAAAATTGTACTGCCCATGATTCACGCCCCTGGCTAAGTTCTGTTGCGGAGGCCAATGCCTGGCCAAGCCTCTTGATCTCATCGCTGAAGGGAAATTTATCGACATTTGCCATAAGGATTCTACCCATGGTCCAAATTAAGAGGCACTGAAGGAGGGTGATGCGAGTTGCCTTATTGGCTTCATAGGTATCAAGTCCTATCCGCGCCAAGAGAAAAATATCACCGCCTTTCTCTGTGGCTGAGCGTTCCTCGATAGCAAATTGCCAACCTTGCAGTGGCGCGGAGTAGTGCGCAAATGGCTGTACCGCCTTACAAAACTCACTGTAGTACTCGGCCCACGATTCATTCCAGACGCCTTTACCGTATATGGGCCAAGCAGCTCGTTCAAGATCCTTGCGTAATGCCCCAGCGGTCTTTTGATCCGACTTCCATGCTTGGAGTAGAGCAGCACTTACGTTTCTATCCTTTAACACTCCAAGTTCAATAACACCGAGTGCCTCGACGCACTGACGAACGAGTGCGATAGAAACAGCGTGTTGGCCCTTCTGATTTGCTTCGACACTGAGATTTAGGCAGTGGATGAAATGAATAGAGGCACAAACGGCCGTTGTCGCTATATCCAATGGCAGATCCTTGCAGCCAGATGCTGTATCGAAGGAATATTTTGGAAGTTCCCAAAATAGGCGTTGGCCCTGTCTGTACCACATTGGGGGCAAGTCTGCGGGAGGAGTCATTGAGGCCTAACGAAAAAAGCTAAGCGGCCACGCCTGCACCGAAGCGATGAGCGGAGCCGGGATAGCGAAATGCTGAGAGAGAACGAGAGGCAATGCAGGCGGGGTCCGACTTGAGCGAGAGGTTAGGTTGACCACTACTATCGCCGGAAGAAGAACTCGATTTTTGTGCTGGAGCGTGGGGGTTGGCGCACTTGAATTGAACCACCCTTCTCTGAAATGCCATAGAAGCCAGCGCACCAACCAGACGGAAGGCAGGCGTAGTAGTGCCAACCCCCTTCGTAGATTACGCCCTGGCCACCTGCTGCTTTCACCTGTTCAAGTGTCGAGTTGATAGACAAGCCTTCAGGGGTTCTGAAATGGCTAGATGAGGTGGAAATGAAGACCACACGACTGTCGGAATCTGCCGCGAGTGTGTACTCGATGCCATTAATGAGCCGAGTAGTCGACGGCCAGAGCTGAGCTGACGAAGTGACGAGCATTTCCGCATTCGTGGGCAGTTGAATCTTCTGGCCAATGGAGGGATCAGGCATACGACAGCCAACCCCTAGCCATAGCAACAATGGGAGGAAACGACGCATGGCAACCTAACGAATGAAGCTAAGCGGCCGCGCCTGCACCGAGGCGATGAGCGAAGCCGAGATAGCGAGAATTTGAGAGAGAGCGGAAGGCAATGCAGGCGGGGTCCGACTTGAGCGAGAGGTTAGGTGCAGGAAGGGCGCTATTTCTTGGTAGGCGTGAACCCTGGACTCGCCTTGTCAGTGTAGAGGATGGCCTGTTTATCAATGACCTGTTGGGCGATTTCTGGGCTTGGTGCTAGTTTGCGTATTGCTGATTGGATTGAACTCCATTGATTTTTTGCCGCGAAGCCACCGATGAAGCACATGAATTCTAGATCGTTTGAATTCAACTCTGGAGTCAGGTAAGCGCCAATGCGGACGTTGTACCAGGCGAAATTGAAATCTTTGGCATCTACAGCCATTTTGGCAAAGAGCATTCTTGCTGATGGATCAAAGGGAGTTTGCTCAAGGAGTAGGTAAAGGTATTTTGCAGCTTTGGATGCAGTGTTTGGACGGTCGAGTTCATGCTCGGTCATGAGAACCAAACACAATGCCTTCAGGGCCTGGGTTTCCTCGGTCTGCTTGAACGCGATGAAGGAGGGATCATCAGAGTTCAATACTAGCTTTCGGACTCGTTCTCCGCTGCCGACGGAAGGACTGGTAACCCAGGATGGCAGTGGAAGAGCCTTTTGCTCAGTTGCGAATGCGTCGAACAATTGAATTTCAACCGGATCCGGTTTAGGAGCTTTTGGCATCCAGGCACCTAGATACTTTCGGTAATAGGCCCAGGCTCGATCCAAATTCAGGCTGGATTTGTGATCCTGGCTCTTACTCGCTTTGATCAGCATCTCCCTTGAAACCCCCGGGAAGGGATTAAGGTCATCTTTGCTCTGCGTGAGTCTTTCCTCCAACGTTTTGGAGGGAGGAGTTGCTGTCACTTGGGGAGGTGGTACCTGAACCAGTAACGCGATGAGTAGTTCCGGAATCATGGGTGGCACCTAACGAATGAAGCTAAGCGGCCCAACCTGCGGCCGAAAAGCTGAACAAAGACGAGATAGCACTATCAAGATATATGAAATCAGGCTGTGCAGGTTGGGTCCGACTTGAGCGGAGGGTTAGGCGTTTCTGGCATAACACCTTCACGCTGCCCCTGCCTGAATGCCAGCCAAAAGGGAAACATGAAGACGGGCATTGAAAGCCATACATTGCGCTCCAGCTTTGAACTGGACTTCCCTTTTAGGTAGAAAAGGGCAATGACAGCCTGAATCAGCATGGGTAGGAATAACCACCTCTTGCCAAGCCATTGAACTGGAACATCGAAGGCGACGAACCACAGAACACCTAAAAGGAAACCGAGGTAATACTTCGACTTTGTTGGGTACCAAAACCAATCAACTTTGATGACTGGCCACGAGAGACGCAATATCTGGAACAGAGTCCAGATGGAGAACAACGCCCAAATGGACTCGATAAGGTCGGCTGAAGAATCAAGAACGCTCATGGAAACGCCTAACGAA
>JANYKK010000040.1 GCA_025361585.1 Methylobacter sp.
ATCATGATCGCGCCTAAAGCGCCAGGCCATACCGTGCGTTCTGAATTTGTACGCGGCGGCGGCGTTCCTGACTTAATCGCAGTTCATCAAGATGCTTCAGGCACAGCAAAAGCCATCTGCTTGTCTTACGCATCGGCTATCGGCGGCGGCCGCTCAGGTATCATCGAAACCACGTTCCGCGACGAATGCGAAACCGATTTATTCGGCGAACAAGCGGTATTATGCGGCGGTGCGGTTGAACTGGTAAAAATGGGTTTTGAAACCTTGGTTGAAGCGGGTTATGAGCCGGAAATGGCCTACTTTGAATGCTTGCACGAATTAAAGTTGATTGTTGATTTAATGTTTGAAGGCGGCATCGCCAACATGAATTACTCGATTTCCAACAACGCAGAGTACGGCGAATACGTAACCGGCCCAAAAGTTATCAACGAAGAAAGCCGTTGGGCGATGCGTGAAGCGTTGAAAAACATCAGAAACGGCGAGTACGCCAAGCAATTCATCATGGAAGGCATGACCAACTATCCAGAAATGACCGCTAAGCGTCGCTTGAATGCAGAGCATCCGATTGAAGTCGTCGGTGCAAAACTGCGCAGCATGATGCCTTGGATTAAAGCCAATCAGATTGTTGATAAAACTAAAAACTGATTTTATCTCCTCTCTTGCTCCTTCTCCCTTGTGGGAGAAGGTTGGGATGAGGCGGTATAAATCTTAAGTCAGTTTAAGCGTTGAAAAAAGCCCGTCTTTATGATGGGCTTTTTTTGTGATGCTCTGCGGATCGCCCTTCTCTTTTGAAGGATCAAGAGTTGCGGCATGCACAGCGTCCCCTTGTTACATTGCTGATGTTACGCATTGTCCACAAAATGGCACCAGAGTTTGCGATATACCGTCATTCCTGCTGGAATGACGTGCTTAAAAATACTTGTGTGTAACGATGAACATGGCGCGTGGGATTTAGGAGAGGCTTCGAGTCTTTGTGGTGAATTAATGCGAATTAACGAATTGATTTTTGATAATTGACGTTAAAGTCATTCAGGTTAGACAGCGCCACAGGCAGGTCTTCGGTTTTTTCGAGGCTGAACGCATTAACGCCGACACGCGATAAATAAAACACCTGATCCCGCATGAAATGGCCGGTCGCTCTGATTTCGCCTTGATAGTTGTAGCGGCCTCTGAGCAGCCACGCATGGGAGAACATGCGGCCGTCGGCAAAGGCGGGGAAATCCAGCTCGATTAACTGGATGTTTTTTAAATCGGCGGCGATGTCTTCAACCGAATCGGCGGGGCCGATTCTGACGCCTTTCTTGCCGCTAGACTTAAGCAATTGTTGCTTGTCTTTTTTCCAGCGGGCTAATGAAACGCTGATGTCGCCGTCTTTCAGGTCTTCATCGTCGGCGACATAACTCCAGCTGTCGTCAACAATCTGTTTGTCTTTAATTATTTGCATAGACTTGCTCTTTGAATGGGTTGATGCCGACGCGGTTTACCATGTCCAAGAAGGGCTCGTCTTCCAGGCGCTGCTTGATGTAAACATCCAGTATAGTGGTGACGGCTTTGGTGACTTGGTCTTTGGCAATGGATGGGCCGAGGCGCTCACCGATAGCCGCTTGATTTTCCGAAGAACCGCCCAGAGTCAATTGATACCATTCAACCCCTTTTTTATCGACGCCTAAAATACCGATATGGCCGACGCTTTGGTGCGCGCAGCCATTCATGCAGCCGGACATGTTGATTTTTACATCGCCGATGTCATGGAGGTAGTCCAAGTCATCCAGAGCTTCGTTGATTTCTTGGGCGATGCCGATTGTTCCTGCATTGGCGAGCGAGCAAAAATCCAGGCCGGGGCAGCAAATCATGTCGGTTGCGGTGCCGTTATTCGGTGTAGCCAATCTCAGCGTAGTTAGCTGTTGCCACAACTCGAACAGGTCGGCTTGTTTGACGTCGGCAAGAATCAGGTTTTGCCTATGTGTGCTTCTGATTTCGCTAAAGCTGTAGCGGTCGGCCAAGTCGGCGACGGCGTCAAGTTGCGTATCGGTCATGTCGCCAGGAGGCGAGTCCGGCGCTTTTAGCGATAGGAATGCGGCGCGGTAGCCGGGAGCTTTGTGATCGTCGGTATTGTATTTAACCCAGGTGGCAAAAGCTTTGTTTTCGAGCAAGTGCTGCGCAAAGCTGGTGTCTTGATCGGCATCTACCTCGTAGGAAGGCGGCGCAAACTGGGCTTTGATGGCTTCGATGCGCTCGGAGGCTAGCTCCAGGTCGTCACGGATCAGCAGCCATTCCTGCTCGACTAATTTGGCAAATTTCGCCATGCCGGATTCTTTGACCAGGATTTTGATCCGCGCTTTGTATTTGTTGTCGCGCCGTCCGAACAGGTTGTAAATCCGCAGTATGGCTTCCAGATAAGACAACAAGTGTTTCTTGTCCAGATAAGGTTTGATGACTTGGCCTATGATCGGGGTACGGCCTAAACCGCCGCCGACCAGCACTCTAAAGCCGATTTCTCCGGCGTCGTTTTTAACTAAGTGCAGGCCGATGTCGTGCAGTTGGGTCGCGGCGCGATCATGTGTTGCGCCGCTGACAGCAATTTTGAATTTGCGCGGCAAGTAGGCAAATTCAGGATGCAGCGTTGTCCATTGCCGGATAATCTCGCAATAGGGCCGGGGATCTTCAATTTCGTCGAGGCAAACGCCGGCCAAGTGATCGGATGAGGTGTTTCTCAGGCAATTGCCGCTGGTTTGGATCGCGTGCATCTGGACTTCGGCCAGTTCTTCGAGAATATCAGGGACTTTTTCCAGTTGCGGCCAGTTAAACTGGATATTCTGCCGGGTGGTGAAATGGCAGTAGTTTTTGTCGTAGGTGCGGGCAATGTGCGCCAGCTTTCGGATTTGCCTGGAGTTTAGCAAGCCGTAGGGGCCGGCAACCCGTAACATCGGGGCGTGGGTCTGAATGTAAAGGCCGTTCATTAGGCGCAAGGCGCGGAATTGGTCGTCTGAAATTTGGCCTTTTAAAAAGCTTTCAGTTTGCCGTCTAAATTGGGCTACCCGTTGATCGATGAGCGTTTGGTCGGTGTCGGTATACTGATACATGTGAGCGTTGAGTGCTAGTCCAGGCGAGTAATTACAACCAATTATCATATACTGCGGGTCATAAAATGACAAAGGATATTGTATGATGCTACTATTGTCCGCTAAATTTTGGGTGTTTTCGGTTATTTCTTTGAATAAAAGCTAGGGGGTTATTTTGGTTCGGTCATTGTTAGTCTTGTTATCTTTATTGCTGTTGCCGGGAATGGCGATGGCGGGCGGTTTTGAAAGTCTGGGTTTAACGGGAACAGAGCGCGGTATTTATACGGTTCTGATATTCATCATCGCCTATGGTTTTGTGATGACCGAGGAGTTTACCCATCTGCGTAAATCCAAGCCGGTTATTTTAGCGGCCGGTATTATTTGGGCGAATGCTGCTGTTTTGGCGGCTCAAGCCGGTGTCTCGGTCGAAGATATGCATGAGGCTTTCGAATACAATTTGAAAGAATATGCAGAGTTAATGTTATTCCTGCTGGTTGCGATGACTTACATTAATTCAATGTCCGAGCGTAACGTGTTCGAGGCTTTGCGTTCCTGGTTGGTAAGAAGGCAGTTCGGCTATCGCAAATTGTTTTTGATTACCGGCATTATTACGTTCTTCTTGTCCTCGGTAGCAGACAACCTGACGGCGGCTTTGTTGGTTGGCGCGGTGGTGATGGCGGTTGGAGCAGATAATCCGAAATTTGTTAGCATCGGTTTTGTTAATTTAGTGGTTGCAGCTAATGCAGGTGGTGCATTCTGTCCTTTTGGCGACATTACCACCTTGATGGTTTGGCAGGCTGAGTACGCTGAGTTTTTTGATTTCTTTAAATTGTTTATTCCGTCGGCGGTGAACTACGGCGTGCCTGCGGCGGTGATGTATTTTGCAGTGCCTGATGAACAACCCAAAGCCACGTCTGAAGAGGCGGTGCAACTAAAGCCGGGTGCGATTCAAATTTGCGTGATGTTTTTGTTGACTATTGTGACTGCGGTCAGTTTTAAGCAAGCCCTGCATTTGCCGCCGTTTATGGGCATGATGGTCGGTCTTTCTGTGCTGATGCTTTATGGATATTATTTGAAAACACAACATTGTGCTGAGGGCGAAGAGGGATTTGATGTTTTCAAAGGCGTACATAATGCCGAATGGGATACCCTGTTGTTTTTCTTCGGAGTGGTATTTGCGGTCGGCGGTTTAGGCTATATCGGTTATCTGGAATTATTGTCCGGCGCGATGTACGACGGCTTGGGCGCGACAACGGCGAATATCTTGGTGGGTTTGATTTCGGCGATTGTTGATAACATTCCTGTTATGTTTGCGGTGCTGAATATGAATCTGGATATGGATTTGTATCAGTGGTTGTTGGTGACATTGACTGCCGGTGTTGGTGGCTCATTATTATCAGTGGGATCTGCGGCTGGGGTGGCCTTAATGGGGCAGTCTGACCATAAGTATACATTTTTCAGTCACTTGAAGTGGACGCCTGCGATTGCCGGCGGTTACGTAGGCAGTATTATTGTTCATTATCTGATTAATGGTTAATAGCTTGAGTAAGCGCCGCACTTTCTTTGCGGCGCTGTAGTTCCGATAAGGTCGATCGCTAATGCAATGGCGCTCGGCCTTTTTTATTTATGGTTAGCCCGGTATTCAGGGCATGAATTTTTCCCGGTTTTCCAGTGACAAATAATCCCAATATCAGACAAGCTCTGTTCAACAAGCGCATGCTGATCTGCATCTTTACCGGTTTCAGCTCCGGTTTACCTTTGTATATTCTGATTGGACTGTTGCCCGCATGGTTACGGTCAGAGTGTGTGGATTTAAAATCTATAGGCTTATTCGCACTGATTCAATTGCCGTTTACCTGGAAATTTTTATGGGCGCCGCTGTTTGATCGATACACGCCGCCATTAGGCAGGCGGCGCGGTTGGTTGTTTGTCATGCAAATAGCATTGTTGCTATCCATTCCGGCGTTTGGTGCGCTGCATCCCGGTCTGGATTTATGGGCAATCGCCTATCTGGCGGGCGTGGTGGCATTTTTCAGCGCTTCGCAAGATATTGTGCTGGATGCTTATCGGCGTGAATTGCTGCTGGATGCCGAGTTGGGTCTGGGCAACGCGATACATGTTAACGCCTACAAAATTGCCGGCTTGATACCTGGGTCTTTATCGCTTATTTTGGCCGACCATTTGCCGTGGAGCAGTGTATTTTTGATTACTGCTTTGTTCATGTTGCCGGGTGTGATAATGACACTTTTTGTCAGTGAACCGACGCTCAAAGACGGTGCGCCAAAAACACTCAGGGCGGCAGTGGTTGAGCCGTTTCAAGAGTTCATCGGTCGCAATGGTTTGAAGTCTGCGGGTTTGGTGCTAGCTTTCATATTTTTTTACAAGTTGGGTGACAGCATGGCGACTGCACTCGCTACGCCGTTTTACCTTGACATGGGTTTTAGCAAAACAGAGATTGGATTGATCGCAAAAAATGCCGGTTTGTGGCCCAGTGTTATTGGCGGATTGTTGGGGGGTATTTGGATGATTAATCTGGGTATCAACCGGGCTTTGTGGATTTTTGGCGCGGTGCAGATGGTGGCTATTTTGGGTTTCGCATGGCTTGCTACGGTCGGCCATAGCGCACTTTGGCTGGCAATAGTCATCGGTATCGAAGCTTTGGGAGTGGGCTTGGGTACAGCTGCATTTGTCGCCTTTATCGCCCATTCTACGCATCCTTTATACACTGCCACCCAGTTTGCCTTATTTACCAGCTTGGCTGCGGTGCCGCGCACCTTTGCCAATGCGGCTACGGGGTATTTGGTTGAATGGCTCGGGTGGGCGGTGTTTTTTTTGTTTTGCTTCGTGATCGCGATTCCAGGTATGTTGCTGTTGCTTAAGGTTGCGCCATGGAATGGTCAAGATAAGCCAGTCGCTTGAAAAATGCCCGTCTATATGTCGTAATCCATGCCGCCGCTGTAGCCTTTTTGTATCATGGTAAAAAAACAGTGATAATTTGCCGGGCAAAAGGGGGTTGAGCTGATGTAGCTGGGCTTTTTTCTGGGGGAGATAATATCGACAGCTTTGCTGTTGCATTCAGGTGAAAAAATCTTTGCGTTTTACGGCGCGCGCGGATGCTGATTGTATTTAATGTGATAATGCGTATAAATATAAATTGAGTTGCGAATTTTGAATGAAATACGTATTATATGGGGTTCTTCAATAAAGTATGCAGCCCATCCGGGCAATGTGAAAGTGATATGAAACCAGAAATTCATCCAGAATATAAGCAAATTACAGTGACTTGCGGTTGCGGTAATAAATTTGAGACCGGTTCTGTACTGGGTAAGGACTTGCAGGTTGAGGTTTGTTCTTCATGCCATCCTTTTTATACAGGAAAGCAGCGCGTCGTTGATACGGCGGGTCGCGTTGATAAATTCCGCAAAAAATACGGCAAATAAAGTTTCGCGGGTTTGTGCCTTAAGTTTTGGCGCGGACACAAAAAGCATTAGTTTTGTAGTAAACAAAGACGTTGGTAGTGTCTGATTGCCTTGGTAAAAGGACGCACTAATCGATTTTAATTGCATAGCGACCATAAAACAAAAAAGCCAGTACAACAATGTTGTACTGGCTTTTTTGTTTTATGGTCGTGGATGTTGGTTTGATGTGGCTGCGTCGTCGCTCTTTAGGGCTGCGTCTTAAATTGAAGGGTGCGTAGCCTGCTAATAGACAGAGTTCTAAATAGAATCTAGTCCCGATAATCCTTCAATAGACCAGTTGGCAAAGTCAAGAGAGCCTTCTTCGTTGTCACCGTTTTTGTAAGTAATGCGGCAGACATATTTTCTGGCAGTCGTGCTTGCGGTGGCGCTAGTGATGTCGATTTCGCCGTTAATGACATATTGATAGTTTCCCAGGCTCCAGGCGTTAAGAGGTTTTTCAGGAAAGTTAATTGATACGTCAGGTCCAAGCTTGGACTTAATGTAATTATTACAGTGCTTATAGGCGAGGCCGGTTAATGGGGTAGAGATAGCGATTTGGCCGCCTTGGTCTTTGCTTTCAACAAGGAATAAGTCTGATTGGACTACTTTGTAAACAAAAGGCATGACAACTTCTTTTTGAAATAAAAGCAGTGCGCCTAGACTGACGATAAAAATTAGAATGGAGTATTTCTTCATGAATTTAGATAATTGAGTTGGAAAATGAAATTAATTCTAACAGGAATCAAGGTTTTAAGTGAAGATGAATTTAGCATGCGAATCATGGAAACAAGGAAATGTATTGTCTATCAGTTTTTGACTTGACAAGGCTAATTGAACTGGTAGACTTGCAGTTCGCTAAATTGACTTGGCGGCACTTTGTGCTTGGGTTTATACCATAAGTATGGGTGGGAAAATGGAGTTGTATCTATAGCCCCTGGCCATAACAAGTCGGGGATTTTATAATTTTTGGAGGTAGAAATGGCAGCTACAACTGAATCAGTGAGAGCTGATGCTGCGGAAGCACCGCTGTTAAATAAGAAAAATATGATCCTTGGATCACTGCTGTATGTAGTGTTCTATGCTTGGGTTCGTTGGTACGAAGGCATCTACGGCTGGTCAGCTGGTCTGGATTCATTCGCACCTGAATTCGAAACATATTGGATGAACTTTCTTTATATTGAGTTTGTTTTGGAAGTTTCAACTGCAGGTATCCTGTGGGGCTACATCTGGAAAACTCGTGATCGTAAAGTAATGTCAATCACACCAAGAGAAGAGTTGAGAAGACACTTTACTCATTGGACATGGTTGGTAATGTACGCTTTCGCTATTTATTACGGCGCTAGCTACTTTACAGAGCAAGATGGTACATGGCATCAAACTATCGTTCGTGATACTGACTTTACACCAAGTCACATCATCGAATTTTACTTGAGCTATCCTATCTACATCATTACTGGTGGCGCATGTTTCTTATATGCAAAAACAAGACTTCCAACTTATCAGCAAGGTTTGCACCTTCAGTATATGGTTGCAGTAGTTGGTCCTTTCATGATTCTGCCAAATGTTGGTTTGAATGAGTGGGGTCACACTTTCTGGTTTATGGAAGAGTTGTTTGTTGCTCCTTTACACTACGGTTTCGTATTCTTCGGATGGGCTGCTTTAGGTGTAATGGGTGTTGTGAACACAGAAGTTGCAGCTATTGCTAAGCTTCTGAAAAAAGACTTAGCTTAATATAAGTCTTTGGTTGTAATTACTATCTCCTCTTGCTGTTTCGCTTTTTTTCAGGGCGAAACAGCTAAAGTTGAAGATGGTCATTAATAAAAATAATTTAAATCCTTTAGGAGGTAAGCTAATGAGCGCATCTCAATCAGCTGTACGTTCACGCGCTGAAGCAGTTAAAGTTTCACGTACGTTCGACTGGCTAATTCTGTTTACATTGTTCTTCGTTGTACTTGGTGGTTATCACATTCACTACATGTTAACCGGTGGTGACTGGGATTTCTGGACTGACTGGAAAGATAGACGTCTATGGGTAACCGTAGCTCCAATCGTTTCAATCACTTTCCCAGCAGCTGTTCAAGCTGTGTTGTGGTGGCGTTACCGTTTGCCTTTCGGCGCGGTAGTTTGTATCTTAGGTCTGCTCTTAGGTGAGTGGGTCAACAGATATATGAATTTCTGGGGTTGGACTTATTTCCCAGTGAATTTCTGCTTCCCTTCAAACCTGATGCCAGGTGCTATCGTTCTTGACGTTGTGTTAATGCTGACAAACAGTATGACAATTACAGCGGTAATCGGTGGTATGGCTTACGGTCTGTTGTTCTATCCAGGTAACTGGCCAGTTATAGCTCCATTACATGTTCCTGTTGAATACAATGGCATGATGATGACACTAGCTGATTTACAAGGTTACCACTACGTAAGAACTGGTACACCTGAGTACATCAGAATGGTCGAAAAGGGTACATTAAGAACTTTCGGTAAAGACGTTGCTCCAGTATCAGCGTTCTTCTCTGCTTTCGTGAGTATCTTGATTTACTTCTTGTGGCATTTCTTCGGTAAATGGTTCGGTGGTACTTCATTCACCCAAAGTTCTTAAGAGCTTGGTTGTAAGAAATCACACAAAAAGACTAATGTTAGCAATAGAAAAGTTTGCTGCTAATGTTAGATACTCTGAAAACTATAGATTCTCTATTATAGAGGAGGATATATGAAATTAATAAAAGACAAGGTTGCTAAATTATCCTTTGTCGCACTGCTGGTAACTGTTACAGCAGCGATGTTTTACGCACCAACTGCATCTGCTCATGGTGAAAAGTCGCAAGCCGCATTTATGCGTATGCGTACAATTCACTGGTTTGACTTGAACTGGTCAAAAGATACAGTGCCTGTTAATGATACTATGACAATTTCTGGTAAATTCCACGTTTTCGCTGGATGGCCTGAAACTGTTGATTTACCAGATATCTCATTCTTGAATATCGGTATTCCAGGACCTGTATTTATTCGTCAAGGTTCATGGATCGGTGGTCAATTGGTTCCTCGTTCAGTTACACTGGAATTGGGCGAAACTTATGAGTTCAAAGTATTGTTAAAAGCACGTCGTCCAGGCGATTGGCACGTACATACAATGATGAACGTTAAAGGCGGTGGTCCAATCATCGGTCCAGGTAAATGGGTAACTGTTACTGGTACTATGGGATCATTTGTTAACCCAGTTACTACTTTACTAGGTGATACAATCAACCTGGAAACGTATAACTTGAGCAACACTTACTTCTGGCACGCTTTCTGGTATGCCTTAGGTTTGGCTTGGTTGGGATATTGGGCTCGTAAGCCAATATTCGTACCACGTTACCTCGCTATGGAAGCAGGAAAAGCAGATTCTTTGATTACTGCTGCTGACAAGAAAGTTGGTTTGGGTTTTGCAGTAGCTACGATCGGTATTGTTGCTTTCGGTATGAGCAGCACTAACGCAGCGTATCCTGTAACAACTCCATTGCAAGCTGGTTTGTTGCGTGGCATGAAACCAATTGAACTTCCTGCAAGAACTGTTAACGTTAAAGTTGAAGATGCAACTTACCGTGTACCAGGTCGTGCAATGCAAATGACATTGACTATCACTAACAATGGTGATTCTGCAGTGCGTTTGGGTGAGTTCAACACTGCTGGTGTTAGATTCTTAGATCCTAAAGTTCATGTAGATGAAACAGGCTATCCAGATGACTTGTTGGCTGAAGAAGGTTTGACTGTTAGCGATAACAGCCCAATCGCTCCAGGTACTTCAAGAACTGTGCAAGTTACTGCTTCTGACGCTGCTTGGGAAGTTTACCGTTTAGCTGACTTGATCTATGATCCAGACAGCCGTTTTGCTGGTTTGTTATTCTTCTTTGATGAAGCTGGCGGCCGTCAAATGGTTATGGTAGATGCTCCATTAATTCCATCTTTCATCTAATGAAATAATTAGCTGATAACTTCGGTTGTCAGTTAAGGAATTGAGACCCTCGTTACCAATAGGTGACGGGGGTTTTTTTTGAGAAGCAGATTACGGTTGAGCTACAGCAGCTATGGCGCATTGTTTAGCGTATATTCACGCCGAATAATATCTTGCGTACGATCCTTAATCCCAGAACTTTATGCTGCCCTCGGTAGTTCAGTCGATCTATTCCCATCTACCACACTGTTCCTCAGGCTCAATGTCGATTTGGCGGGAATTGAAGCCTCAAAAGATCTTGTTCAGTCCTCGCTTCCATGAGTTTGTACGGATGCGCGAAATAGATTTCTGTCTGTGATTTTCAGATATTCATTGATGTTTCGGGGTAGCCTAGCTTATATTGCTCCGAGAGTGCGAAGTAACGATCATTATCCCATTCGGCTTTTAATTGCATAATCTTGATGCCGACCCTGGATGTTTTTCAATTTTGATCAGACTCGAGGCAAAATACCGATAACAAATAACCAAGTTTGAAGTACTATTGATTATCTTGCTCCGGTTTTCCGGACACTTTTCTAAGAGACAAT
>JANYKK010000065.1 GCA_025361585.1 Methylobacter sp.
CTTGGTGACCATAGCGAATGTGAACCACCCGATCCCATCCCGAACTCGGAAGTGAAACCGTTTAGCGCCGATGATAGTGTGGCAGTTTGCCATGCGAAAGTAGGGAATTGCCAAGCTCTTAAATTAAAAACCCAAGTCTAACGACTTGGGTTTTTTTTTGATCGGAATTTGGGGGAAATCATTTAAGTTGAATCCTATGTGAGCAATAAAACTGTAATTTTCAAACTCCAATACTGGCAGAATAATTATAAACAGTTCCCCTTATCTAATAGTTGATGTAGTGTATCAACTATTCTGTTGACGCTGATTTACGCATGAAAATTAATAATTTCGATCCGGTTCAAACTGAACTATTAAAGGGCGTAAACCTGATTGAGGCAAGCGCCGGAACGGGTAAAACTTATGCGATAGCGATGCTAGTGCTGCGCTTTGTGGTCGAGCAGGACATCGCAATTGAAAAGTTGCTGGTGGTTACTTTTACCAAGGCCGCAACTGAGGAGCTTAAAGACCGGGTTCGCTCTAGACTAGCTGACGCTCGCAGGGCTTTGGATAATCCCATTCGACAAGTTCAGGGTAGGCAGCCAGAAGACATTGATCAAAATATTGCCGATTGGCTAGCTAATCTGGATATAGCGCCTGAGCTGGTCAAGCAGCGCCTGACTGTGGCATTGCTGGATATAGATCAGGCGGGTATTTTCACCATCCACGGCTTTTGTCAGCGCGTGTTAAGGGAGCATGCGCTGGAAAGCGGCCAACTATTCGATGCCGAATTGACTGGCGATCTGGCGGCGATTAAACAGGCCTGTGCCGATGATTTCTGGCGCAAGCAAATTTACCAACGCTCAGCCTGGGAAGTCGCGGTATTAACGGCGGACTATAATAGCCCTGACGCATTGCTTGCCAGCGTTGCCGGGTTTCCCAGCGTCGGTTCGTCGTTCAACATTTATCCGGTTTGCGAAAGCCTGGATACCTCATTAATAGAATTACAACGTCGAGCCGATTCGGCAAAAGAACAGCTGGATAATAGTGCAAACGTCTTGCGCGAATGTTTCGTTGATGAACAATTTAAGGCCAGCTTTACCGATACGTTTGAATTCTATTATGCAGCGTTAAGCGCTTGGCTGCATGGCACTACCACGCAGATACCCAGCGAGGCATTTGTGTTATTAACCCAAAACGGGCTGATGGATGCGCTGCATGGCAACAAATTCAGAACCAATAAAACCCAGTCCGGCGATCAGCGTAAAGTTGAATATCTAGCCGAAGTAGCAATCGATACTTCGGCTTTCGATGCGCTAGCTGCGGCGTTCAAGCAAATCGCCTTGGTATTGCGCAAAACCTTGCTGGATAGCTTGCGCGAGGAGCTGGATAACCGCTTGCAGCAACTTAATGTGCTGTCGTTCGATGATTTAATCAGCCGCTTGGCTGAGGCGTTGCATAGCGAAAAAGGCGCACTGCTGACGACAGAATTACGGCAACGATTTGAAGTTGCGTTGATTGATGAGTTCCAGGATACCGACGATAGCCAGTGGCATATTTTCTCTTCTCTATTTTCCGCTTCCAGCCAGTATCTCTATTTGATCGGCGATCCTAAACAGGCAATCTACAAGTTTCGCGGTGCGGATATTTACTCGTATCTGGACGCGCAAAAAACGGCTGAGCATCGATTTACCCTAGGCCATAACTGGCGTTCGCATCCGCAGCTGGTCGAAGCGGTGAATGCCTTGTTCCAACGAGACCGGGCGTTTTTACTGGATGGCCTGGACTTTATCAACGTTAAGTCTGGTTTGTCGGCAGATAACGGCGAGTTGCATTATGGAGGTCAGGTTGCGGCACCGATGATGCTGTGGCAGTTACCGGAAAGCGACAGTAAAACAGGGTACTGGACGGCAGGCAAGGCCGCAGAGAAAATCAGGATAGCCGTTGTCAATGAAGTCGTCGATTTGTTGACTGGCGACTACACTCTGCAACCTGCGAACCGTCCCTTGCTGCCTAAAGACATTGCGATTCTGGTTAGAACCAATACTCAAGCCAGAGATTATCAGTCGGCGTTGCGGCAAGCAGGCGTACCTTCGGTGTTAAACAGCACGGAATCAGTTTTTGCCTCGCAGGAGGCGGCCGATTTATACCGCCTGTTGCAGGCCGTTGCTCATCCCGGCGATAGTGGGCTGCTCAAACAGGCTCTGACACTGGACTGGTTCGATCTGGATGGGCAAACGCTGTATCGGCTGATTAATAACGAAATCGAGCTGGATGTCTGGGTGTCGCGTTTCTTAAGCTATTATCAGGACTGGCAGCAGAGCGGCTTGATGGCGATGATGCAGCATTTGTTACACCAGGAAAAAATCAGGGCCAGCGTGTCGAAAACGCTGATGGCGGAAAGACAACTGACCAACCTGCATCATCTGATCGAGTTGGTGCAGCAAGCCGCTGTCGATGAGCATCTGGGAGTTAATAAAACCCTGGACTGGCTGCGCAGTGCGATAGCCAAAGCAAGCAGCGCGGAAGACCAGCAGCTGCGGCTGGAGAGCGATGACGATGCGGTTAAAATCGTCACCATGCATCGCTCCAAGGGGCTGGAATATAGCATTGTATTTTGCCCGTATCTTTGGCAGCGTAGCGACCGTTTAAATAGCGAACACTTGATGATTAGATGCCATGAAAACGGTCATATGGTAGTCGACTTGGGTTCGGAAGATTTTGAGCATCGCCGCGAGCTGGCATTGAACGAAGAGCTGGCCGAGGATTTACGGGTATTTTACGTGGCGGTTACCCGAGCTAAATATCGCTGCTATATTGCCTGGGCCGACGTGCGTTCGGAGAAAACTGCGAATGACTCGGCGATGGCTTGGCTGCTTGAATTTGCCGATGCCGATTTTTCCGAGCAACAAGCAAAACTACAAGCCTTTCAGGATAAAGCCGATTACCGCTTATTAGAAGTGCCGGACGACATAACAGGTAGTTATCAAAAAACTTTTGCAGACACACCGTTGCAGGCAAAGAAACGCAAAAGATCGCTATACACCAACTGGCAAATGAGCAGCTATACAGCGTTGTCGGCATTAAGCCAGCACGATGCACCGGAGTTGCCGGAAGACAAAGCGGGAGAACAAATGCTAACCAAGCCGCCGGATCCCGGAAACGTGGTAATTGAATTGCCGCGAGGCGCGCGCACTGGCAATGTCGTGCATGATCTGCTGGAAAACAATGCGTTCACGGACTTGGCTAACCGCAAGGATATAGCGATGCAACGGGACAAGGCCTGTCAGCGCTACGGCTTAAAACTGGAACGCCCTCAAATGTTGGATGAGCTGCTGCAAGCCATAGTAGCAACGCCGCTATCCACAACCGATGCCGGTTTCTGCCTGATGAATCTGGCGGAAAGCCAGTGTCTAAAGGAAATGCCGTTTTATTTGTCGATGCAACCGATGGATGCTGCTCAGATCAACCGCATCTTGCGTGACACTCCGGCTTTCCAGCCGTTGACCGCCAAGCAGATGTGCGGCTATCTGACCGGATTTATCGATCTTATCTGCGCATATCCAGGTTCCTCGCCTCAGTATTATGTGATGGACTATAAAACCAACGGCTTGCCGGATTATAGCCCCGACAGCTTAACCCATGCGATGCGCGAACATAATTACGGCCTACAATATTGGATTTACACGGTTGTGTTGCACCGCTATCTGCAAACGCGCTTGCCGGGCTACGATTATGAAACGCATTTTGGCGGTGTGCGTTATTTATTCGTACGCGGCATGCAGCCGGATCGGCCGATGAGCGGCATTTATCAGGACAGGCCGGATTTGGAAAGGGTTGAAGCCTTGGCGGCGTTGTTTGGGGGTGGGCAGTGAAAGATAATACTAGAGTTGAATTAAGCACTACAAAGCCCTCTCCAGCGGGAGAGGGTTGGGTGAGGGGAAATCAAAATAAGGAAAAAAGCTTATTTGAATCCCCTCATCCCAGCCTTCTCCCTCAGGGAGAAGGGGTACACTCCGAACAAAGGTCATTCAGTCGTCTGGATGTCGCCTTTGCCCGATTCCTTAGTCAGCGTACCGGCTTTGACTCCCTGCAAAAACAGGCTTTCGAAGCGATCGTGATGACAGCGTCTTACGAGCAAAACCAAGGCCACAGCTGCATTCAAATAGACGACAATGCTCAGGCCTTGTTGATCGCTTCCGGGTTGGTAGAGACTAACCCTAAACCCCAAGCCAATCCTCTGCCGCTGGTTATCGAGCAGAACCGCCTGTACTTGCACCGTTACTGGGATTATGAAAATCGGCTGGCGATGCGGATTAAGGCGATGACTCAGGCCGCAACGAATGGCAACCGGCCGGTTGCTGCTACGGAATTGCTTCTGGAACGCTATTTTGAGGCTAGCGATGAAACCGACGACCAGCGCGAGGCCGCGAAAATGGCCGCGCGGCAGTCATTCTGCATCATTACCGGCGGACCTGGAACCGGAAAAACCTTTACCGTTGTTAAAATCCTGGCACTGTTGCAGGAATTGGCCGAACAACCTCTGCATATCGCCTTGGCGGCGCCGACCGGAAAGGCGGCCATGCGTCTTCAGGAATCGATTGGCTTTAGCAAGGCGAAGTTGCAGTGTTCAGAGGCGATAAAAGATCGCATCCCGGAAACAGTAACCACCTTGCATCGCCTGCTGGGTGCAATGCCGCCCTCCCCGTATTTCCGGCATCATGCCGATAAACCGCTAGTTTACGATTTGGTCGTAGTTGACGAAGCGTCCATGGTCGATCTGGCCTTGATGAGCAAACTGCTTGACGCGTTAAAACCCGGTGCGCGCTTGATCTTGCTGGGCGACAAGGATCAGCTGGCTTCGGTG
>JANYKK010000094.1 GCA_025361585.1 Methylobacter sp.
TTGCCGATCTCAGCGGTCTCGCCGATCACCACTCCGAGCGCGTGATCGATAAATAAGCGTCGCCCGATAGTTGCCGCCGGGTGAATGTCGACACTGGTAATCATTTTGCTGAATGCGGCCAGGATCCTGGCGGTCAGTTTCCAGTCCGCTTTCCATAAACGGTGGCTGATCCGGTGCGCCAACACCGCATGGACGCCCGAATAGGTCAGCAATATTTCCCAAATACTATGCGCTGCGGGGTCGCGGCCGAAAACGCAATGGACGTCTTCATGCCATTGGGCCAGAAGTCCCTGCGGTTTTTGCGTTTTAGTTATCATGTTATCTGATATGGACATAACCATTTTTAGCTCCTGTTAGGGGCGGAGGTAGCTTAGCTCTCGTTCCCACGCGCCGCGTGGGAACGAGAAACAACTTCCGGCTCGCATAATTGCCGTTCTTTTTGTTCATTCATGATGAATGTCTCCTAAAGTAGGGTACGCTGTGCGTACCATTTTCCAATTACATCGCATTACCCTAAAGGTACGCACAGCGTACCCTACAGAAGAGCTACAGATTTTGATGAAAGAGGTTTAAGTCTTCGGCTCTTGGCGACCTTTTGGTGTCGCTGACAAAGCGCCTGACCTGCGTTAACAAGGCTTGCGCCTGTATCCGGCTGACCGCTATGCCTATTTGCCTGTAGGCGTGAACCACGCCCTGGGTGCCCGAATGCTTACCCAGAACCAGCTGATGGCTTCGCCCGACAATCGCAGGGTCGACACCTTGATAATTGTTCGGATCTTTTAACAATCCATCGACATGAATACCCGCTTCATGACTGAATACGCTTTTGCCGATCAGGCTTTTCCGGCTGCCGATTGCATCGCCCGATGCGCTGGCAACCTGCTCGGATAGGGCTGGGAAGTGCTGCAAATTAATCCCCGTCTCAATGCCATATAACTGCTTTAAGCCAACAACAACTTCTTCGAATGCGGCATTGCCCGCACGTTCGCCCAAGCCGTTAACCGTAGTATTGACATGAGTCGCGCCTGCCAACGCCGCTGCCAAGGTATTTGCGGTAGCCAGCCCCAAATCGTCATGGGCATGCATTTCAATTTCCAGGTCGGTTGCCGCCCGTAACTTTTTGATCGTTTCGAAGACGCCGAACGGTTCCATAATGCCTACCGTATCTGCGAAACGGATTCTGCTAGCTCCTGCCAATTGCGCGGTTTCGGCCATGCGTATCAAGAAATCCAAGTCCGCCCGCGAGGCGTCCTCCATGCCGACGCACACTTCCATGTCCAGACTTCGCGCTTCCTGGACACAGCTGGTAATAGTGTCTAAAACCCACTGCCGACTTTGCTTAAGCTTGTGTTGAATATGCTGGTCTGAAGCCGATATGGATAAATCGACCTTGTCCACATTCAAACCCAAGCAGGCATGCAAATCATCGTGGCGCATCCTCGACCAGACCAGCAGTTTCGAAGGCAGTCCTAAAGCCGCAATTGCCTTGATTTCCTCCCGTTCGACAGCCCCCATTGCCGGAATACCGATTTCCAGTTCCGGTACGCCCAAGCCCGTCAACTGCGTTGCAATCGCCAGTTTTTCGTCCAGCGAAAAAGCCACGCCGGCCGATTGCTCGCCATCCCTGAGCGTGGTGTCGTCGATGATGATATGGCGTGGTTGAGTTTTCATAATCCACCGTAGGGTACGCACCGCGTACCGTTCGAATCTAAAAAGGTACGCGATGCGCACCCTACGAATAAGTCGGAGCAAACGCCTGTTCAGGGTTGGCAACCGGCCCGT
This sequence comes from Methylobacter sp., assembly GCA_025361585.1. Classification (GTDB taxonomy): domain Bacteria; phylum Pseudomonadota; class Gammaproteobacteria; order Methylococcales; family Methylomonadaceae; genus Methylobacter_A. The sequence continues at coordinate 1,783 of JANYKK010000094.1, forward strand.
CTCCTGCCCAATACGGTGACAACTTGCGCAAGGTCGCCACAATGCCGGGCATCGCTTCGATGACCTTATCCACTTCCGCCATGGTGTTATAGCGCGAGAACGAAAAACGGATCGTGCCGTGCGCGGCGGTGTAAGGAATATCCATGGCCCGCATCACATGCGAAGGTTCTAACGAACCGGAAGTACAAGCCGAACCGCTCGATGCCGCGATACCGGCTTTATTCAATAGCATCAAAATCGATTCGCCCTCGATATATTCAAAGGCGATGTCAGTGGTGTTGGGCAGACGGTTGTACATATCCCCGGTCACAAAACAATGTGGAATCTGTCCGGTGATGCCTTGCTCCAATCGGTCGCGCATTTCTTTGACTTTGGTGTTTTCATATTCGATAAACGCCAACGCCAATTCGCAAGCTTTGCCTAGGCCGACAATGGACGCTGTGTTTTCAGTCCCCGCCCTTCTGCCGCGCTCCTGATGGCCGCCGCGCAGCAATGGACGATAACGGGTGCCACGGCGCAGATACAAAACGCCGATACCTTTAGGCGCATGCAGCTTATGCCCCGACAGTGACAACATATCGATCTTGGTATCCTGCAACATCATCGGGATCTTGCCGACCGCCTGCACCGCATCGGTATGGAACATCACGCCTGCGGCATTGGCCATCTCCGCCATTTCCGCGACCGGGAAAATCGTGCCCGTTTCATTGTTGGCCCACATCACCGATACAATCGCCACTTGATCGGACAGCAAACGTTGATAAGCATCCAGTTTTAAACGCCCGGCTCTATCGACCGGCAAGCGATGGATGGTGTAGCCCTCTTTTTCAAGATAACTACACAAGTTTAAAATCGCTGGATGCTCTACCACGGTGGTAATGATTTCTTTTTTGTCCGGTTGAGCCTTGATTGCGGACAGGATCGCCGTGGAGTTGGATTCGGTGCCGCACGAGGTAAAAATAATCTCGGAATCATGCTCGCAACCGATCAGAGCCTGCACCTGTTGCCGGGCTTGTTTAAGCCCCCGCGCCACGCCGTCGGCGAATTTATGGATCGATGACGGATTGCCGTATTGCTCAAGGAAATACGGGATCATCACATCGACCACCGCAGGATCAACCTTGGTGGTGGCATTGTTATCAAGATAAATATCAACCATCACGCCACCTCAATATTGGCTAATTTGGCCATTTCGGACGCTGGTACGACTTTAATAAATTCGCCCATCACTTCCATTAAACGTTGCTGAATTCCGGCAATGGTCATCGCCGCCATCTGGCAACCGTTACAGGCACCGGTCATGTTGACGTAAGCGGTGTTGCCGATAACTTCGACCAGTTCCACGTCGCCGCCGTCGGCCATCAGTGAAGGTCTTAACGATTCCAGCACTTGCTCGATTTTTTTGATGCGTTGCAAATTGGTCAGCGGCGCTTTAACGGCGGCGACTTTTGCAGGAATTTCCACCGGTGCCGCAGTAGGATCGAATTTCTCGCCTTTTTCCGCCAGCACTTTTTCCAGTATCGCCTCAATGTCTTCATGGCAAGCCGCGCAACCGCCGCCCGCTTTGGTAAAGTTGGTGACATCTTCAACGGTGCGCAATTTATTAGCCCAAACCATTTCCTCGATCATCACCGCATCAATTGCAAAGCATTTGCAGATCAGCGCACCTTCTTCATGATCGTCTTTCCACTCTTCGCCTCGGTAATTGGCTATCGCCGCTTGCAGCGCTTCGCGTCCCATCACCGAACAGTGCATTTTTTCAGGCGGCAAGCCTTCGAGCTGGTCGGCAATATCCTGGTTGGTCACTTTTAACGCTTCGTCCAGCGTCATGCCTTTAATGATTTCGGTCAGCACCGATGACGAGGCAATAGCCGAACCGCAACCGAAGGTTTGAAAGCCTGCTTCAAGGATGATTTCACTGTTGTCATCGACCTTTAGTGTCAGTCGCAACGCATCGCCGCAGCTGATTGACCCCACTTCGCCAGTCGCATTCGCATCAACGACCGCGCCCGCATTTTTGGGGTTGAAAAAATGTTCTTTAACTTTGTCTGAATAGTCCCACATGGCTTTTTCCTCGGATTAAGTTTGCTGGTGCGTTAGAGCAGCATGTAGGGTGGGCAACGCTTTTCTGCCCACCTTTTATCGCGTCCCGATGGGCAAAAAAGCTTGCCCATCCTACAAATTAAGAACAGGTTTTAGTTCCGGTACCATGGGCACTGGTATTAAACGAAGTGCCGCAAGCGCAACTTTTAGTCGCATTAGGGTTGGTAAACTTGAATCCCGAGCCTTCGATGGTGTCGAGAAAATCGACCGACATGCCGTCGAGCATCGGCAGGCTGGCCGGATCGATAAACACCTTCACCTCGCCGCAATCAATAATGGTGTCTTCTTCCGGCGTGTGGCTGCCTTCGAGTTTCAAGCCGTATTGGTAGCCAGAACAACCGCCATCGGTGACTTCTATCCGCAAACCGGCTGTAGGCGTTTCCGAACCGGCAATAAAACGGCCAACGGCGCTAATGGCTTTTTCTGTTAATGTAATCATTTTTCATGCACTCCTGAGGTTGTGGCATCGTTCTTGTTAATACTTAAAGCAACCTGTATGCCATTCCGTTATTTATTTTTAATGCATTGTTTAATAAAGCATTAATATCAGTATCCGCACAATAAGCAATGTATTATCAAACAGGTTTCGATCACACAACCGGCTGACAATGTAAGGCTTGCTACAAAATAAAAGGGGATAAGAAATGAACGTAGAAGATTTAGATTTAGGCGATGTCGTTTATGCTGCCAATACCATTACCGATGACGGCTCGATACCCGGTGGCATCGAAGGCGAAATATTGGCCGAAGCTGGAACTCGTGGGGTTATTACCATGATTGGGCATGTTGAAGAAGAACCGAACCGAAGCGTTTTTTTGGTGCGCTTTGAAGATAAGGATA
>JANYKK010000105.1 GCA_025361585.1 Methylobacter sp.
ATTGCGATAGATTCGATTTTGAGTTTTGATTTCATCTACCCGCTAATAGCCAAATTTTACGAGGTTCTGCCGGATATTGAAATCAATATCTACGAGAAAGTGTTAGGCGGAGCGCAAGAAGCGATAACCAGCAATCGAGCCGATCTGGTCATTGGCGTAGGTGCCGAACCCACGCCGAACCAGGGCATTAAATACCAACAGATTCGGCAGATTGAATGGATTTTCGCCGTTGCACCGGGCCATCAGCTGACCCTGGCAGCGCTGCCGTTATCCCGGCAAATGATTGAACAGCACCGTTTTATCGTGGTCAGGGATTCATCCAGAAACCAGGCGCCGCAAAGCCATCGTGTATTCAGCAAGCGCCCGGTTTTGAGCGTGCCGTCGGTAACGGAAAAAATACACGCCCTATGCTCGGGTTTAGGCGTCGGCTTTTTACCCGCTCACCGGATTCAGGATAAGCTTGAACAAGGGCTGCTGATCGCATTGCCGGTAGAAGACGCGATACCGATTGATACTCTGCACATGGCCTGGAAAACGACCAATAAAGGCAAAGTCTTGCGCTGGTTTATCGAGCAGTTATCGCAGCATGATTTCACTTAACTACCCGTTTTATAGTGCACGCATCACATCAAGTTGAGCCAGAACAACTCATCCGCTTATTCAAAATCAAGACCAGCCTTTCGCCAAGCCTTTGCTCCTCCCTCAAGATTAATTAGGTTAAGGTAACCTAATTCATAAAGAGACCTTGCCGCTGCATTCCCCATAGAGCCAGCCTCGCAATACAGATAAATCACTGTATTTTTATCTTTGGGAAGTTTGTCTTTGTATTTCTCGATTTCGTTATAGGGAATAAAAAGGTCAGTGCCTTTTATATGCCGTTGTTCAGGCGCATGAACGTCAACCAGGAATATATCCTCATTTTGCATGATTCGGTTTAATTCAGTCGCAGTTATCGTTTTCAGATAGTCCGGTTTTTGAAACACGCAGCCAGTCACAATGAAAATAACAGCGATGAGGGGAAAGAATATAATTTTAGAACCCATAAAAAATACCCCGTTGATAAATGGTTATATGCTATTGGAATTAGGCTTCTGTTTTTCAGGCGGGGCAACTTTTTCCAACTGACGGCGGAATTCGTCCAATTGCCGTATTAACTCTTCACTGAAAGATTTGATTTGTTTCTCAAACAAAGGAATCTGCTGTCCCAGCTCCTTGTTAATGGTTTCGCCTATAGCCTGCAAGCTCTTAAAAATATCCCCGAAAGGCAGGTTTGAAAGATTATTGAGCGTTCGCTGATAATCGACTTTCCATAGATCGTTTTCTTTTAATAAAACGGTATCAAAAGACAAATCCTTGGTGTTCTCAGGATTTTTTAAGGTCATGACCGTTGCCACAGTCGCATTGGAACCATCGATTAAAATCGCTCCGGTCTTTACTGTCGCATCTTCCAGATTTTGCTGTTTAGTCACTAAATGTTGAGTCTCTTGGGTAGCGTATTTTCTGGCCGACTCAAGATTGCCTTGTGCCATCGCTTCCCAAAATTCCGTAGTCACCTGTTCGGGGGTTAATGCGACCTGACAGCCGCTCAGCAACAACAGGCTTAAAAGTCCCATCATGGTGAGATAACAAGGGAAACTCTTCGATAAAGCTTTAGATGTCGTCATAGAAAACTCCAGGAATTTGCAGCAAATTCAAAAAAGTTATTTGAAATATACGACAGCCAAAACACATGAATGTGTTTGTAAATTGCGCCATCCATGGCTTCTGGATTCAGGCAATCCCTGCCGGAATGACGGTTTTTCCTTAAGTTTGGCGCGTATGGGAGCAGGCCCCATCGATTCTACATCTAATGCAACAAAAACAACAAATTTACCATTCCCCAAGCAACCCCGCCCGCTGCCGGAATCGTCAAAATCCATGCCCAGACAATCCGTTCGATGACGGAAAGCTTAAGCGCGTGAGGATTCTTGGCAAAGCCGACGCCCATAATCGCTGTTGAAATGCTATGCGTGGTGGAGACCGGCATGCCGAAGTGGGCAGCGGTCAACAGAATAGTCGCTGAGCTGGTTTCCGCCGCAAAACCGTGTATCGGGTGCAACTTGACCATTTTGTGCCCGAGAGTCCTGATGATACGCCATCCGCCTACCGAAGTACCCAGCGCCATAACCAAAGCGCAAGTGCAGGCAATCCAGGTATCGATGTCTTTTTCTCCGCCATCCGGCCGCAAGAATTCAGCCCAATGCGGCAACTGATCGAGGGTACCGGCGCTGTTGGCGGTAAAAATGGCTAAAGCGATGATGCCCATAGTTTTTTGCGCATCGTTGCTGCCGTGCGCAAAGCCCATATAACCGGCCGACAAAAGCTGAGCTTTCCCGAACAGCGCATTAACCCATTTTGGGCGCACTATTCGCTCCAAGATCCCGCCTGCGGAGTTCATACCGCTAATGATAGCCATCAAGCTGCCCATGATAACGATACCCAAAGCAAATCCGGCAACCGGCGAACTGATCATCGGAATCACCACTTTCCAAAGCAAGCCTTTATTTTCCGTCCAGACTGCCGCAGTGTGCGACCATATCAACACATCGAAATTATTGTTTCCGGCTGCAAGAGCCGCGCCGCATAAGCCGCCTATCAGAGCATGGCTGGAAGAGGATGGTAGCCCCAATGCCCAGGTAATCAAATTCCAGATAATCGCGCCGGTCAGCGCGCAGATCAACACTTCGGAGGTGATATTCACCATGCCGGTATCCACTAAGCCCGACGAAATGGTTTTGGCCACAGCCGTACCCGATAACGCACCAACCAGATTGGTGACAGCGGCAAGTATGACCGCTTGCGTCGGCGTTAATACTTTGGTGGCGACAACCGTGGCAATGGAGTTCGCGGTGTCGTGGAAGCCATTAATAAACTCGAATACCAGCGCGACCAGAATAACAAGCAAGAGCAGGATCAGCATGATAACCCTTTATGAATTTTTTAAGGCGATGTGGTAGACGACATTGCCCGCATCGCGGCAGCGGTCAATCGCTTTTTCGAGGATTTCAAACAAATTCATTTTTATCATGTAACGGATCGGATCGGTTTCGTTAGCATAGACATCCCGATACAACTCAAGTATTTGACGATCCGCTTCGGCTTCAATAGTTTGCAACTGATCGTTTAACTTTTTGATTTCGTCCAAATCCATTCCTTTACGTAACAGTCCGACCATGTGCTCCAAGACTTCGCAGGCTTGCTCCAGCATCGCAGCACGACTGGTGAAATCCACATCGCCGATACGAGCCAAGGCTAGCGTATACCGCTCTGCGAACTTTTCCACGACTTTAGGGATTTTGTAAAGAGCGCCGTTAAGGGCTTCAATATCTTCACGGTCGAGCACGGTAACAAAGGTATTGACCAATTCCCCGCTGATTTGCGCGAATAAATCTTTTTGTCGGCGACGCTCCTGCTTAAATTTTTCCAACGATTGTTGCGTCGCAGGCGTACTGAGAAGCTCGATTAATGCTTTAGCCGACGAACGCGCCGACTCGGCACTGGCTTCAAGCAAGCCATAAAATTTATCGCCTTTGCCGAAGATGGTTTGCAATGAGAACATAGTGTTTCCTTATTTATGAGCCATAAGGCATCTGTTATTTTTATTCATTTGTTAATTATCTCATAACAACGCCCCTAAACATCAACGTTCTGAGTGAATTGTTGGCCTTCATTGCATCCTGCAATTGCTTCCGGCATTGCTCTACCTCCTGCATCCATGCAGTCGTCGGCCGAGCCTACGCTTCTTTATATGCAAATGCCTACGGGGCACCGTCATTCTGGCAGGGACAGATATTTGCTCCTCGGCAACCGCTCCTGCGTTGCTCTACTACAGGCCATCCATGGCCTTATGCAATATTGGCATTCCCCACATCCTTGTGGGGAATGCCGGAATCCAGCCACAGGGGCGTGAAAGATCGCAGACATCCGGCGCTTCCTTCTAAGCAATATGCGAGGATCGAAAGTTACCGTCCATGCCGGTATGACGACTCTTGGGCTGAGTTGTGTATAACGACGAGAGCTGGAGCTTGGGAACCAGGGCAGTAGGATGTGCTGAACAACCGGGGAGTCGCTATTTTTGCGAAAGCTTTTATGGGCATCCCTGCCCAACAAGCAGCAAAAACTACGCGACCGCTCATGCCTGCGGCTGCCCCAGCCGTCCTGCTTCATTCGTTGGATACCCAGCAAGGGGTATCCA
>JANYKK010000106.1 GCA_025361585.1 Methylobacter sp.
TGGATACCCCTTGCTGGGTATCCAACGAATGAAGCAGGACGGCTGGGGCAGCCGCAGGCATGAGCGGTCGCGTAGTTTTTGCTGCTTGTTGGGCAGGGATGCCCATAAAAGCTTTCGCAAAAATAGCGACTCCCCGGTTGTCCTTGAGGATATGCTACCCCGCCTATGTTACGTTGCGGCCAGAACTCCACCCATGCCCATGCGGCTGCTCAAGATGGCTGAAGATTATGGGTAATCAGGAAACTTTTTAACCATAGATCAGCAAAATATTCAAAGAGATACCATGTTGTGGGTGGTCGCCTAAATGATGTGGATATTGTGTAGGGGCGACCGGCCGGTCGCCCGAATCAACTGGATGATTTCAAAAAAGGCTTAACGATGTATCGTTAAGCCTTTTTTATTGCCTTTACAGTGGTCGGAGTATATCCAAAACCGCTTGCGCTTGTTTCGCGGTTTCAAGACCGAGATTGGTCAGATAACCGCCGTCATCCTGCGAGATCAGGCCTTTTTCGAACAGTCGATGGGTAGCGGCAATGGTTTCCGGCGTAGCGGTTTTATGGACTTTGATTCCTTCTTGCGTGGTGGACAGGTTGTAGCGAACCAGAATATTCAGCTCTTCTACAATATCTTGGGTATAGGGCATAGTGAATCCTCGCGACTCATTGATTTAAGGCTGTAGCATAATGCTATTTACCATGAAGGAGTATCTTTTTTTACGCGGTCTTCTTTCTTGCGACGATCACGCCGTCACGGGTCGGGTTGATAAACGCGTCAAAGTCGGGATCATTAAAGATGAGTTCATTGTGCTCGATAATGGCCTCGGTCCAGCCAGGGAAAATATCCGTATAGTTTTCAACCGCTACCCGGCCCCGCCATAGCACGTTATCGGCAATATAAAGCCCGCCGGGGCGAATCCGGTTTTTAGCCATTTGCCATATTGCAGGATAATCGCCTTTGTCGACATCGTTATAGCAGATGTCGAATAACCCCTCAGTTTGGGCAAACACCTGCTGGGCCATGCCAGCCCGGAAATCGATGCGATCCCATAAACCGGCCGCGCCGAGATAGCGCCCGGCTTTTTCCAGATTCAGAAAATCGGCATCGGTACAAATCACCTGGCCTTTCGGGCCTACTGCCCGGGCAAACCAGTAGGCGGAATAACCATAGCCGCTACCGAATTCAAACACCCGTTCGGCGTTGATCATTTTGGCTTGCGATTCGATAAAAGCGCCTACCAAACGGCCTATGATAGGGAAATTGTTTTTCTGCGCCAGCGCTTCCATCTCGAGCAACACCGGATGATCGGTGTGCCGCAGTAAACCATGCATATAATTTTCAACGACTGGATTGACCGGGGTTAATACGCCGGGATTTGAAACGGTTGGGGATTTTATATCGGCCATTAGCTGTTTCTCATGGATGATTGCGATGTGTTGCCGGTTGGAGCTGATCCTCGTTGCCTGCGTATCAGGAGAGGAGGTGGTTTATTGAATTCAAAATACTTTAAAGATTGAGTGGACGGGTTTTATTAAAACAACTCAATTTCATTTGGGGTGTTATCTTGCGTAAGAACAGGCATGTCTTCATACAAAACAACCCGGTTTCGGCCGCTGTCTTTGGCGTGATAAAGCGCTTTATCGGCGTTATCCAGCTGTGTCGTAGGCATGGATATGCCATCGACATGCGTTAAGCCGATGCTGACAGTGACTCGACCGACAGTAGGGAAATTGTAATTGGCAACCGCTTCCCGAAAACGGTTAAAGGTAGCGATAGCCGTCTCCTGGCTGGCTAAATTTAGGATAACAACAAATTCTTCACCGCCAAAACGGAATAGAAAATCATTGTAACGAAAGCATTTCCCCATCAGTTGACTAAAGGTCAGTAGCACCTCGTCGCCATACAAATGGCCGAAATTATCATTAACCCGTTTGAAGTGGTCAATATCCAGAATGGCAATCCAGGAACTTTTCTCCTCAGATTTATTAATGACTTGGTAATCGCTGTAATGTTCGCAGACTTGTAATAAACGAGCATCTAAAGATTGCCGATTAGGCAGTTTGGTTAACACGTCCCGTTCTTTGGTGTCATGCAATATCACCAGATTCCGATAGATGTCCCGCAGACGGCTCAATAACTCAAGCATATCCTGATTAAATGCACCTTCCAGATGAATAGCGCGTTCAGGGCCGCTGCCTCCTCTTATCGAAAAAATAGCCCATGCATATAAACCGGCTTCATTGGGAGTGCTGAGATGCAAGTCGACTGTATGGTCAATTTCCGCAATCAGGGGGTTATGGTCTTCTTCATCATTTCTGGTGAAATCCAAAGGAAATCGTCTGATTAATAGTTCGTGAACAGTACCCGTTTCTCCTGGATTTTTTCTTTCGTGGTTATAAATTTCATAAGCGGCCGCACTATCAATCCATGGAATTTCAGCTAGAATATCTAAAAACTTATGCGTTAACGCTTGGTAATCCTGCTGGGCAGATAACTGTATAGTCCAGGAAAAAATTTGCTGTACTGTTAGATTGAGGTTCATCGGTACTCAGGCGCAATATAAAAAGCTTTATTATGCGGCTTTTGCACGAAGAATGGGATTTTTTTCGGGAATCTGTGGCGATTAAAAAATGTCGAAAACTTAATATGCAAGGGAGCTTTAGCTCTTACAGTATGAGTTTTTATAGGTCGGCCAATAATTTACCGATCATATTTTCCGCCTGATGCAGGTAGCCTTGTCCGAACAAGTTCAGGTGGTTGAGTATGTGGTACAAGTTATACAGCGTTTTTCTGTTGACGTAGCCCGGTTCTGATGGATAAACGGCCTGGTAAGCCTGATAAAACGCCGGGCTGAAACCGCCGAATAACTCGGTCATCGCCAGATCGGTTTCCCGGTCGCCAAAGTAGCAGGCCGGATCGTAAATGACCGGATTGCCCTGATCGTCCGCCGCGGCGTTGCCGCCCCATAAATCGCCATGCACTAAAGCCGGTTGCGGCTGGTAGCCGGAAAACAACGGCTTTAAATCGGCACAGAGTTTCTCGCCCAGCGTTTGCAAGCGGCCGCCATAACCCTTAGCTGCCGCCAGCGATAATTGATACCCCAATCGTTGTTCAGGCCAGAAGATCAACCAGTCGTCATAACGGCCATTGACTTGCGTGGTGCTGCCGATGGTGTTGTCGCGGTGCCAGCCGAAATAGGGCTGTTTTTGCAGATGCAACTGCGCCAGTTGTTGGCCCAGCAACTGCTCGGAATGCGTATTCAGGTTTTTTAGGCTGATATATTCCAGCACCAAAAAGGCATGCTCGGCAGTTTTTCCGAAGGCAATAAGTTTCGGTACGCGGATGGCCTGGGTTTGCGACAAGGCTTCCAGGCCTGCGGCTTCGGCCTCAAACATCGCAACTCGTGTCGGAGTGTTCAGTTTGACAAAAAAACCTCGATCTTCCGACTGCAACCGGTAAGCCGCATTAATATCGCCGCCCGATAACGGCTGTGCTGTCAGCAACTTAAAAGGCTGGCCGGTTGCCGATTCGATGTGTTGAATAATGGGCTGCCAGTTCATCTTGATACTTCGTAATTAACCAGGAGTTAGAAAAAATAGAACGCAGATGCCAAAAGTAGGCGCCTCTAGGCGACGCTGATGAATATGATGAACGCAGATAATTCAGAAAAATCTTATTTAATCATAACTATCTGCGTCATCTCCGTTCCATTGTATCTGATGGTATTTAAAAGTTGTTTTAGTAAAGCTTGCCGAATAAATCCAGATGCGTCAGATACAGCCGCATATCCAGCTCGAAGCGGTGATAAGACGGCTCCATGTGTTCGCACAGCTTATAAAATGCCTTGTTGTGATCCTTTTCCTTTAAATG
>JANYKK010000135.1 GCA_025361585.1 Methylobacter sp.
CATTTTATTGCGCACCACGGCGTACAAGGCGTCGTTTAGCAGCAAGCCCGACAACACCGCAGACATAGGTTCGGGCCTTTGGAATGCGCATCGGGCAACCAGTTATGTAAAGGCACCAAGCCGATTTTGGTACCGTAACCAATCAGCAAAAATACAAAGGCAATCTCCAACACTTCTGGGTTTAGCTTGTCGGCATTTTCGTAAAGCACCGACCACAGCAACGCATTCTCGCCATCGCCGATCTGCACCGCCGCGTAATACAGTAAAATGGTGCCGAACAGGGCTTGGGCAATGCCCACGCCGCACAAAATAAAATACTTCCACGCCGCCTCAATGGACTCAGGGGTGCGATACAAACTGACCAACAGCACGGTTGCCAGAGTCGCTCCTTCCATCGCCACCCACATGATACCCATATTATTGGTGGTCAGTACCAGATACATGGCCAGCATAAAGCCCTGAAACATTGAGTAATAGAGTTTCAATCGCTTGTCACTGAGTTTGCCGATTTCCTTTTCATGCGCCATATACGGCGAGGAAAATATCGACGTGGTGAAGCCGACAAATGCGGTCAGCACGATCAAATACACATTAAACGGGTCGATTAAAAAGGCCTTGCCTGATGAAGTAATCGTACCCTGATTAAGTACGTTAATCGCCAGCCAGATGGTCGCCAGCAAACACATGCCGTTGAATCGGACATTTAGTTTTCCGGTGTCTGTTCTGTGTCCGGCCAGCGCAAAATAGACTATGCCTACCAGCGGTATTAATAAGACCAAATAAGCGGCAATCATTTATCCACCTCGTGTAACTTGTTTAACAGATCGACATCCAGTGAATCGATACTGGTGCGGATGTGCAGGAAAAAGATGCCGAACAGCACAGCAGCGACCAGCACGTCGAACGCAACACCGAGCTCAACCACCATCGGCATGCCGTTGGTTGCAACGATGGCCGCGAAAAATAAACCGTTTTCTATCGACATAAAACCGACCACATGGGCGATAGCCTGCCGATGCGAAATCATCAGCAACATACCCAGCAACACAACGGAAAGGCTAACCGCCAAGGCATTCAGCATAACCACCGATGAGGATTGCACAATGGGATGCAATACGTAATAACTGAATACCATCAGGCTGGCGCCTCCCAGCATCACGGCGGTTTTATTATTTAAGGCTTCGATATCGCGATGCATATTCATTTTCAGAACCTCCCGCCTTAACATCCACGGGATAAGAATCACCTTCAGCACCAAGGTCAGCACCGCAGAAATATACAGATGATGATTATTCAGGCTGTATGCCGCCAACGCCGTGGTCAAGGTCAATAAAAAACCCTGCATCGCAAACACGAAAATCAGCCGCAGCAGCCGCCCCTGCCCTAGCATAAGAAACGAGGTCAGCCCCACCAATGCGGCCATTGACAAAATGGCCTGGGTATAAAAATCCAGTTGTTCGATATTCATTAGCGCGACGCCTCTAAAATAATGTGGCTCAACATCCCCAGCAAGCCCAGCAAATAGGCGAAACTCAAATATTCCTGCACTCGAAACAGGCGCATTTTTGCAACCAGTGTTTCCGCTATCGCAAGAATAACCGCCAGCACCGCAAGCTTGCCCATGATAGCCAACAAACCGTAGCCCAGCGCTTGAATGCCAAAAGTTTCGGCGATACCCCAGGGAAGAAAGATATTGGCAATCAGTACGCCATACAACATCAGCTTCAATTGACTCGCCCATTCAATCAGCGCTAAGTGGCGGCCGCTGTATTCAAGAATCATCGCCTCATGAATCATGGTCAGCTCCAAATGCGTCGCAGGATTATCTACCGGAATGCGCCCAGTTTCTGCGACTGCGACCAGTACCAACGCAGCTAAAGCAAATACAAACGAAGGCCTCAAAATCAAGCCTTCATTAAGGACATGGGAGATCGCAAACGATAAATTGGTCGTTGAAGCGGTCATGGTCAACGTAAAAATTGCCATCAATATCGCCGGTTCCGCCAGCGATGAAATGGTCATTTCCCTTGATGAACCCATGCCGCCGAATGCGGTGCCGATGTCCAAGCCTGCCAGGGCCAGAAAGAACCGGGCGAAGGCAAAGAAACCCACCATCACAATCACATCAGCGCTGGCCGAAGTCGGCAAATCAATGGCAATCAACGGCACAACGGTTGCCGCCAGCACTGTTGCCGAAAAGATAATGTACGGCGCTTTGATAAATAACCACGAAGCCTGTTCCGAGACCACCGGTTGTTTATGCGTCAATTTGATTAAATCCCGGTAAGGCTGAAAAATAGAAGGCGCTTTGCGGTTTTGTAACCGGCATTTGCAGCATTTAATCCAACCTGCCAGCAACGGAGCCAACGCAACAAACAGTATGGTTTGTAAAACAGCGATTAACCAATTCATCAGCTGATCACCCATAGCAGCAACAGTAAAGTTGCAAACGAATAGCCCAGATAAACCCGGATATTCCCCGTTTGAATACGCCCCACTACTTGAGCCAATTTGTTTACTCCATGTCCAATCGGATGATACAAACGCGGCCAACTGTGATCCTCAATCCGCAACTTATAATGAACTGCCGCCACATCTTGATTCATTGCGCCTTGCATGTCCTTGTCGATCTGCTCGTCGATGATCCAGACTTTGGCGAAAATCCGCCTGAACGGCATCGTAAAAGCGCTGCTACTGTATTGCATGCGATGTGTTAAACCACCAAAACCGCAATCCCAGGTTTCGGCTGTGCGTATCGCTGTTGCGGGATCGCGGCGCAAATACCAAAAACTGACGCAACCGGCAATCATCGCACCGATCAAAACCAAAGGCGGGGCATAAGAAGCTTGTTTAGCAGAAACCGGCGCCAACCACAGCCAGCCTAAGGCGGCATCATTCGGCAAGGTTTCGCCTAATAATTGCCCGGCGACATTATTGATCAGGCTGATTACCAGGCCAGGAAAAATACCGAACAAAAAGCACAAACCCGCCAGCAGCGAAGATCCGGCCAGCATGCCTGTATCCTGAACCTCATGCGCTTTCTCGCAATGATGCGAACGGGGCAACCCCAAAAAGATCAAGCCGAACACCTTGACGAAACAGGCGGCGGCCAATGCCGCCGTCAGCGCTAATGCCGCAGCGGCGACCGGAATCAAACTGCGTAATACGCCATTGTCCAACACATCGACCTGCAAGGCGGCCTGAAAAGCCAGCCATTCCGAGACAAAACCGTTGAACAAAGGTAGTGACGAAATGCTCATACAACCGATCAAAAACAACACGCTGGTTTTCGGCATCTTTTTAATCAGCCCGCCCATCATGTCGATATTTAACTGATGGGTTTGATGATGAATAATGCCCGCGCCCAAAAACAGCAGATTCTTGAACAAGGCATGATTGAAGGCATGAAACAACGCCGCCAACAAACCCAGCGCCGCCAGTTGCGGATGACCGTTCGCCATGAAGATCATCGACAGCCCCAGCACCATAAAAATAATGCCGATGTTTTCGACCGAACTGTAAGCCAACAGGCGTTTTAAATTGGTCTGCATCATTGCGTACAAAATACCGCCCAGCGCCGAGACGGTGCCCAATATCAGCAATACCACGCCCCACTGCCAATGCACATCGCCGAGCAAATCAAAGCAGAAACGGATCAACCCGTATAACGCGACTTTAAGCATCACGCCGCTCATCAACGCTGAGATATGCGAAGGCGCAACCGGGTGCGCTTCCGGCAGCCAGACATGCACGGGGACGATCCCGGCCTTCATGCCGAAACCCAGCAGCGCCAACATAAAAGCGATACTCGCCCAAGTTGTTGACAAGTGCGACTCACGCAAGGCACTAAAGGTAAAGCCGTCGGCAAAACTGGCCAGTACGCCAAAACCCAGAATAATGGCTAGCGCGCCGACTTCAGCCATCAATAAATAAATAAAAGCGGCGCGGCGATTGGCTGCATTTTCATGCTGGAACGCCACCAGAAAATAACTGGCAACCGACATCAATTCCCAGGCGATCATGAAAAAGAACGCATCGTCGGCCAACAGCACCAGCAACATCCCGGCAACAAACAGCCCTGTAAACAAACCCAAGACGGCAAATGGATGCTGGCTTTCGTCGTAACTATTCACATAGCCCGACCCATATAGACTAACCGCCGTTGTGGCAATACCGACGATTAAAAAGAAAAAACCTGACAAGCAATCAAACCGCACATGCCAGGGAAGCCAAGGTAACCCCAAGCTAAGTTGATCGGTAACCACCACCTTACCGATCAACACGCTTAACCCGGCCAATACTGCGAAAACACCGGATAAACCCAACAAAACAAACACCGTTTGCCGCAACAAAACCGGAAACTGTTTTTCTTCAAGACTATCGGCAATGAAGGGCTGACAACGTTCATTAGCGCTTGGGAATTTTTTAAACCAGTACCGGCTCAAATCCAGTATATGTTGGCGCTGATTCATCATCATCGCCAGCAAGCCGGAAGCAAAGCTCAAAAGGACTGCGCCATAAGCAAGTACAAGGATCATGAAATTCTCACTATTCGATAATATGTTGAGCCATTATATTCCCCCCTACACACCATAATGGTCGGATTTACGGCGGCTCATGTTATTTCGTTTCATTCTGCGTACCGCCAAAGGGTGCGCTGAAAAGGTATCATGATATTCCATGCCGAAAAACTGGCATTTCCCCCCCCGCCCTTCGTAGTCATGTTGGAAATTATGAATAAACTCCATCACGGTATGATCGATCAGATAAGCATTGTTCAGCTGGAATATCACTATCTTGCCGTTTTCCAGATTAGCCAGCGCAGTTTTCAATGACATGAAGTTGGAAAAAATCGCCGCGCCCACTATCGAGACCACAACAGACTGAAAATCTTTCTCTTCAATAACAAAATGGATCTTGAACAGATTGTTCGGCCTGACGCCACGCAGCATGTGAATGGCGAACTTGGTCAAAATACCGATACCAACGCCCACCAGTAGGTCGGTCGCCAACACGCCGATAATCGTTACCACGAACATAAACAACTGTTCTTTTCCAACTCCCATAACCTTGGCGAATTCTTTCGGCGATGCCAAGCGGAAACCGGTAAATACCAACAGAGCCGCCAACGCAGCCAACGGAATGCTGTGAATCAAACGTGGAAACATCACCACGAACAACAACAAAAATACGCCATGAAAAAAGTTGGCCCAAGCAGTCTTTGCGCCATTATTGATGTTAGCCGAACTACGCACGATTTCTGCAATCATCGGCAAACCGCCGATTAAACCCGCTACCAGATTACCTACGCCCACCGCTGTCAAATCGCGGTCAAGATTGGAATGACGTTTATACGGATCAAGTTTGTCTACAGCCATCGCACTGAGCAAGCTCTCCAAACTGCCCACCAAACAAATGCTCACCACGGCTTCCCAGAACTCCAATGTGGCAATTTTTGAAAAATCAGGAAAATAAAAACTGGACATGAAATTTTCAGAAATCGCGACCAGAAATGCCGGCCCGACCGTTTCTTCATGATGCGGCAAAAAATGAGCATCCGGCAAAAACAAGTACATGTGCTCATGTTCCAGATCAAAATACCGAGCCAATCCCATGCCCACCAATACCACGATAAGCGGGGCTGGAATCATCTTCAAAGTTGGGTTTTTTATAACCGACCAGATTGTCAGTATCACCAAACCTGAAAGTCCGATAATGGCAATTTCAGGATTAAGATTAACAATGCTATGCGGGATCTGTGCGATAGTCGAAAATAGACTACTGCCTTTTTCCGGTGTAGTACCAAGCACCACATTGATTTGCTTGGCCATAATGATGATGCCGATAGCCGCCAGCATGCCATGCACCACCGATGCAGGAAAAAACGAGCTAAGCCGACCCGCCTTAAAAAAACCCATCAGAATTTGTAACACACTGGCAATGACGATAGCGGCCAGCGTGTAGCGGTAACCCGCCATCGCGTCGCCATCCCCCAAGGATTGCACCGCACCCAGAACCACCACGATCAACCCGGCTGCCGGGCCGTTAATGGTTATAAACGAACCGTTGATACGCGAAACCAGCACCCCGCCGATAATAGCCGTGATAATACCGGCCGATGGCGGAAAACCGGAAGCCATCGAAATGCCTAAGCACAGCGGCAAGGCAATAAGAAAAACCAGAAAACCGGACAGCAAATCGCTACGCCAGTTTTCTTTTAAACCAGCTAAACCGGTCTTTGGTAACCCAGACAGGGACGACTCACTCATACAAATCCTCAGTAATGATAAAAAATGTTATCAAATTACAGGCGATTACCATGCCAACTTATTTTTCTGCTTATAATTAATTGATTTTATTTATTATCTTCTTGATGAATGACTAAAAGTAAGAACCATAGAGGTGCAAAACAACCGACCCGTTGTTGTTTTGCACCGTTGCAGGGTGATGCCGTTGACAGCGTTAATAGCGAAGACCATACTTTCGCAGCAAAAATGTTCCAAATAATTATTAGCAAATAACCCATCTACCAAAGATACTTTGGCTTACCGTGTTATCTAAATTAAATCCTGTCAGCGCTTATAAGCAGAGGTCTAAAT
The DNA here is from genome assembly GCA_025361585.1 of Methylobacter sp. Taxonomy (GTDB): domain Bacteria; phylum Pseudomonadota; class Gammaproteobacteria; order Methylococcales; family Methylomonadaceae; genus Methylobacter_A. The sequence goes on from JANYKK010000135.1 coordinate 6,600, forward strand.
ATGGAATTACCGCAAAAGAAGAAACTGAAATATTTTCTTGGTTTTTTAATCGTAGCCAATACTTTGCTGTTTTTAGTAATGGCTTGTTTTCACCTGCTGAGTAGCGACCCGAAATCGGCGGTATTTATTGATTTTTGGGGGCGATTTACCGTTTATTCGTTGTGGTTCATTGGCTTTGCACTTTACATAAAGTACTTATCCAACATTCCAATTTTGAGGTGGCTGGTCTTGTCGGTTGTTTGCATCAATATTCCTTTATTTCTTCTGTTAGCTTATTTCGACAAAATCAGCAATACGCCGGATACGCTTGTATTTGTTGATTTCTGGGGACGCATTACTGTTTACTCGTTATGGTTCATTTGCTATGAGGCCTATCTTAAATATGTTGCCTATGAATAAAACCTGCCTCCAAGCTTTTTTTCAATGTGGAAAAACGATACATAATCGGCCAAATCCTCATTCCAGGACGAACCGCTGTAAAAACTAACGAAAGGTGTTTTCATCAACTGCGCAAACATCTCTGGGAGCTCGCCCCTCGGAATTAATCCCTTCCTGGGAAACGAGCCATAGGGATTGAGTTCAGTGCGGTGTACAAAATCGCTTTGTGGCACAGGTCGCAACCAATTTATCCAAACCCTGTCGGTAAACTCGGATGCTTTTTGAATGATGCCGATCAGGCGGCGATGATGGTGATCGAAGTAAGGTGTTGCCCCGAATTCAATGTCAACAATATGCGCGCCTTCGTGCAGCAAACCGTATATCAGGGCATTGTAATCCGTTTGGGTTCGTACCCTGATCGTCGGCGATGCTTGCTCTGACTTGTCGAACTGGGAGTCGTTCTTGTAGCTCAACCAATCGTCAAGCGATACCCTGAACAGCGAACTGTTGAGAATAATGTAGTAGTAAGTCTGCCCCTTCTGGTCAACGACCCAGTTCGCCAAGCCCGCACCGGAAAATCCGTCAATAAGGTAAACCGCCAGCAGCTTCTTTTCAAAAACAGCCTTGTGCGCTTGAGGGAGCAAATCAAGGTACGACTTGAATAGAGCCATGTCATCCGCAGTGGGCGTTCGAGCAGCATAGCGGACGGCGCCGGTAATGCCTATCGACTTTTCGTGATCCCGCACAGCCTTGAGGAGATTGTCGGGCATTTTCTGCACACGCTCCGCAACCGGCTTGGACAAATTATCCTGCAAGCGTTGAAACAGCCGCAGTTTCCACGCATAAGCCTCTTCATACTTAGAGTCGTGCGAAACACATGCCGTCAGCAACGAAAGGCAAATAACGGACAATACAGCCCGATGCGTACCGTATTTTTTCATATCAGTTTTTGCGTATAACCTGAAACGTACGGCATAGATTCCCCTATAAAAATCTGGTTTGCCGTATTTGCCTTATAAATCCATCCGTACTGTTCCGATGGAGCCTAATAAAAATTATAAAACAACAAAATATGACGGACAAACAAAAATACGACAGCGTTTTTGTCCTCCAAGAAAATTACCTGGGGCTCAGTTTAATGCCATATTTTTTAAAGAATCTATGCGGGTCTTTACCTATTGAATTAACGAAACATCGCCGGTAGCATTGAGCCTAGTCAGACTTCAACCTAAAAAGCGCAGTTGAGTATTCTATAATCCCGTTCACCCTGAGCTTGTCAGGAAACTGGAGTTCGGAAACTAGTGGAAAACCTCGGTCTATCCTTTAAGATGGTGGTCTGCAACGCACTTTGTAGGGCGGTTTCGCGCCAGCAAACCGCCAATCAACATGCAATATCAATACAATCGGACATAAAAAATCCCCGCTTGAAAAAAGCCAAAAAGGGGATCAGATTCAAAGCGCCGTCCATGGCGGATTGCTGACGCGAATCCCCTTACAGCGTTACAGCGTTCCTAAATTAAAGTTATGGAACAACAGAATACTTCGAGTAGGCAAAAATAGCATCATACAGTACCACTACGTAGTCGAGAGAAATAGGTTTCTGGCCTGGTACCGCTAGGGGGCCACGATAAGGTTCAGGGTAGCGAGTATTATCGAAATAAAAGCTATTTGCAGGATCGAATGCACCTGGCGCACATATACCTTGATACATCAAATTATAACCCCGCTGAGCAGGAGATGTTTTAACAAAGCTCGCCGTTTGGTGACAACCAATACAGCTCTGTTTAGCCGTGCCTATCATATTTTCAAGTCTGCCGTTACATCCTGTATGCCATTTATAACTAAGGGCTGTCAAAAATGACTGATGTAAAGGACTGCTAACCTCCTCAGGTACAGATGGATAAGTAAAAGGGTCATTGCCATAAATAAAGCCCGTGAGAGAAAAAACATCCCAAAGATTTTGCACCCTCTCGGTGGTATGTTTCGTCTCATCATATTTCAAAGTTAAAAACACCCAACCTGTTGGCGAACGATCATCGCGGACACTTATATCCAATCCAAGCGGATATACGGGCTGAATGGATCGATTATCACTTTTGGAGGGGGCACCTGGTGCTTCTTTGTGAATATTCAGGTTCCAATGAGGAGGGTTGTGAAGGTGATTTAATTTTGGCAAATATTTATCTTCAAGGTTGCCAATAAAATTAACTTTTGCCATCACTGTTCCATTAGGCCAAGGAAGCCCAGCTAATTGCTGGTCATTCGTGTCAGGCTGATAATTCAAAGTCCCTTTTTTTGACCACATTTTTCCAAGAGCATAACCACCATAGACATTGACATAGGTTGACGCCCAAACTGAAACCATTTTGTTTTTGGGAGCATCAGGCACAAAATGATTTAACCCTACGGGAAAGCTATAGCGGGCACCATGAGTAAATTCCCTCCCTGCATAGGGATCTACCGCAAGCCATGGAAAGGTATACCAGTCTCCTGTAATTTCAAAGTCACCTGAATTAGCTTTAACATGACTTTGTACATACTGAACAATACTCTCGACATATGTTTTCCATTGAGGTGTCCAGCCTGCTTCAGCGCCTTTATCAAAATCAACATTTATATAAAGCCAAGGGTATTCTTCTTTGGAAGGGTTACCGGGATATGTGACCGGATAATCAGACAACATTTTGAAAATCGGATCTTTATATCCTGAAGGAATCACATCTACAGTGTCTCGGTAGGCTAATTCAGCATTCGTGATTGTAGTTTTTTGATCAGCGTAGGCTGCATTCAGCAAAACCAAGCCCATAAAACTAACTATCCCTAACATATATTTTAAAATGGTTTTTCTAAGTAACATTATATTATCCTTAAAACATAGCTAATATTAGACATCCTAATGGACGTAAGACATTGCGTCATTTGTTTGCCCAAAAATTAAAAAACTAAAAACAATTTTTTATTAAACAAGTTGCGTAAACCTAGCGCAGTCTAATAAAAACCAGGCGGCGTCAAAAAAGTAAGGACGATTTAATCATAAACCACCAAACAGGTAAGGATAATAAACTTAAACGCTAGAGTCCGCAAACGCGATTATCTTCTTAGACTCGGTAGAGCTTACATATAGATGGGCACCGAAACAGCGAGGATGCTAAAAAATCCATTGCTTAATGTATCGCATCCCAAATCGGCTGCAACAAGTTTTGGCATTGCAGCTCAAACGACTCACCTAGCACCAGTCTCAAGTCCACTACATTGCCGTACAGCCGCCTGAGTTCCGGCTCGTAGGGTTGCTCTACGGATCTGGACAATTGCTCGATTGCGGCATCCAGCGCTGACTTTGAAGCACGGTTGCTGGTTTTCAGCTTGTGGGCCTGTTTGATGTACGCCAAGGCCGGTTCGACAAAAAACGCATCGGGCTGTTTTCGGCCCAGTCGGTAGATTTCTATCCATGCGCTCAGCTGCTCGGGCTGGCAATGTTCCGGCGATAAGCTTAAGTCTTCATCGGCGCTGAGCAAATACGTTAATTGCGACTGAACTTCGTTAATAATGAGGTGATGCAACAGCGCGCAGACAAAATCCTTGCCCTTAAGATCGGCGTAGCGATAAAACAGGCTGCCGCGTTGATAAAGGTTGCCGAGCTTGCCGACCAAGCGATAGCCGCTGACGCTTATGTCTACCGGCAAATCGTCCAAAGGCTCGCCCAGGTTTTTGGCTTTT
>JANYKK010000172.1 GCA_025361585.1 Methylobacter sp.
GACCTGCTCGGCCTGGGCATTGCTGTCTTCGCGCATGATCGAATCAAACAACACGACTGCTTCAAGTTCCGAGCCGACTTCCCTGACTTCCAGCAATTCCGCTTCCAGTTTTAGTATTTCAGTGTGGTTTTCAGTATTGGATGCTTTAAGCTGATCCTGAATTTCAGCGAAGACTTTATCCGTGGTCAAACCCCTGATTTCGGCGAGATCGCGTTCATCCCAGGCTTTTTGCAGATTGGCAAAAGCTATCTTTGCGCCGCTAAGGAAAGCCTGTTGGTCGAAGTCTTTGGGGATGGCCGCGGAAACGAATCCGGCATCCGGTTGAACGGGTTGGACGTGGTTTTTGTCTTTCTTGAACAGAATATCCGTGTCGAAACCTGACGGATTAGCTTGAGGCTCATGATAGTTTGAAGCCGTATCCTGATAGCTGTTATCGGCCGTCCGGTTATAGGCCGGGCGTTGCGCTGAACCGGCTTTCTTGGCGACGAACAATTTATAAAGCAAAAAGGCAATCCCGCCGAAAACCAACATGTCCATAAAGTTAATGCCGTGAAAGGCGCCGCCAAACATCGAGCCCAATAATCCGCCCAATGCCAAACCGCCCAGCATACCCATTAAACCGGGTCGGCCGGCCCAGCCCGGCTTTGCCGCCTGATTTGGCGTAGCCGCTTGTTGCTGGTTGGCAGAATGGGAAGGCGGCGTTGCCGAGCGTTGATACGGCGCGCTGTAGGAGGGTCTGCTGCCAAAAGAACTGCCGCCGCCGAAGCGCTTGGCATCAGCATCCGACATCCCGCCCAAGGTTAAGGAAAGACCCATTAATAAAGCAGCAATAATTCCGGTAGTTTTGTTCATATGCTCACAAAGTTAAATCAGTTAAGGTTCATATATCATTGGGGCGAATCATTAAACAACAAGTCAATTCGTCTTTAACAGCATAGCATTGTGCGCATGTTTTCAGCACTACGCAAATTTGTTGTCGTTTAAGAATCGGCTTTAATCCGACAGCCGCCTGGATAATTTTATGGCGGGGTTAAATAACCGATAAAGAACCGGTACTAATAAAATAGTCATCACGGTCGCACTGAATAAGCCCCAAACAATGACGGTCGCCAAGGGCCGTTGTACGTCGGAACCCAGCCCGGTAGCCAGCGATGCAGGAACCAGACCCAAAATAGCGACCAATGAGGCGATTAATATTGGCCGTATACAGCGGACAGAACCTTGTACTATGGCCGCATCCATCGCTGTTCCGGCCAGGCGTAAATCGGTGATGGTACGCACCATCAGTACACCATTCATAATGGAAACACCGAAAACTGCCGCAAATCCCACGCCGGAAGAAACATTGAGGTTCATATCCCGAAAATACAGGGCAGCCGCTCCGCCGACAAAGGCAAACGGAATGGCCAACAGCAAGGTTAGTGAGGCGCGCAGTGAACCGAAAGTAACCAGTAACAGCAAAAAAATCACCCCGATACTGGTAGGCACCAAGACTTTAAAATGTTGTCCGGCGCGCTCCAGGTTCTCAAACATGCCCAACCACGCGACACGATAGCCGCTAGGCACTTCAATGTCTTGTTTAAAAAGGCGCTGCGCCTCTGCTACAAAACCGCCCTGGTCACGGCCGACAATGTCGGTGCGAACCGTTAACCGGCGCCGCCCGTCATCCCGCGCGATCAATGTTTGACCATCGATAATATCAATATGGGCTACTTGAGCCAACGGAATAGGAATGCCTTCGGAGTTATAGACGGGCAATCGGCCAATCGCGGCCGGTGAACGCAAATATTCCCGGGCAAAGCGCGCAGCAATATCGATGCGGCGTTCGCCTTCGAATAAATTGCCGATAGGCGAGCCCCCGATTGCAGTATCGATTAGTCGTGTGACATCTTCCACGCTGATGTTATAGCGGGCGCAAAGGGCGCGATCCGGTTTGATCACCAATTGCGGTTGCGGGCCTTCCTGCTCGATGCTGACATCCATCGAGCCGGGCACCTTTTTCAATAAATCCAAGGTTTTTCGCGCCAAGCCCAGTAAAACCGTGGAATCGGCGCCGGAAAACTCAACGGCAAGATTAGCCGAGGTGCCGTTGGCATCTTCGGTGACGCTGTCGATAATCGGCTGGGTGAAATTAAAGCGGGTCGTCGGAAACTCGGTACGGAATCGCGCGCCCAAAGCGGCGACCAATTCCTGTTTGCGGGTGAACTGTACCCATTGATCCTTCGGCTTGGGGCCAATCAACATTTCTATCCGGCTGGGCGGATAAGGATCGGTGCCGCTATCGCTTCGGCCTGCCTGGACGACGATAAAATCGACATCAGGAAATTCCAGCGCAATTTCACGTAAACGCTGGCCGAATTTGGAGGTTTGCTGCAATGCCGTTCCTTCGGGAAAGTTGGCACGTACCCAAACGACGCCTTCGTCCATATAGGGCAAGAATTCCGTACCTAGCCTAGGTAAAATGATGGTCAGGCTGCCGACCAGTATCGCGACGGCTATAGCGACAGTGCGCCAGCGGAAGCGTAAAAGAATCTCCAGCAACGCCGAGTATCGCGGATACAACCAAGTTAAGACTGGGTTTTCCCAGTCCCGGTAGCCGTTCTTAAATAACAAACTGGCTAAAGCGGGCACTACAAAAATGGCAAATAACATCGCGCCGAACAACGCAAACAGAATCGTCAGCGCCATCGGGCGAAACAGCAAACCTTCAATATGGGTAAGCGTCAACAAGGGTAAGAAAGCGCCGACTATCATCAGGATTGAGAAAAACACCGGGCGCTCTACTTCCAAGGAAGCGGCCAATACGGTATTGGTAATTCTGCGAGGATTTTTATTATGGCTTGCTTCATGATGTAAGCGATGAGCAATGTTTTCCGCCATGATCACGGAGCCATCGACGATAATGCCGAAATCGATAGCGCCGATAGATAATAACCCGATCGGAATGCCGAAGGCGTTCATCAAGACCAATGCAAATAACAGCGAAAAGGGAATAGTTAGCGCGACCAACAGGGCTAAAGAGGGGCGGCCTAAAAAAAACAGCAACACTATAGTGACCAGCGAAATGCCCAGCAAGACGCTGTGGCCTACGGTATGCAGCGTATTTTCAACCAGCATCGAACGGTCATAAAAAGGGACTATGCTGACCCCTTGTGGCAAGTCAACCTCATTTAATTCCTTGATAACGACTTTAACATTATCCAGCACGTCGGAGGTGTTTTCCCCTCGGCGCATCAACACGATGCCTTCGATGGTTTCGTTATTGCGGTCTTTGCTTAAAATTCCGGAAGGGATTTTAGCGTCAATCTCAACATCGGCAACATCATGGACATAGATCGGCGTTCCGCCGAAGGACTTGATAAAGATGTCGCCGATTTCCGAAACGTTTTGCAGCGCGCCTCGACCACGAATCACAAAGGACATGCTGCCCCTTGATAATACGCTGCCGCCCGCGCTTTCGTTATTGCTCTGAATGGCATCGACTACATCGGTTAGAGACAGCCCAAAGCGTTGTAATTGTGCCGGATTCATCAGCACCGCATACTGCTTTTCAAAACCGCCAAAGTTAGTTACATCGGCGACCCCTGAGGCACGTAACAAATGCGGAATCACTATCCAGTCATGGATTGAGCGAAGCTCGGTAAGATCGTAGCGGCCGTCCGAGACTAATTCATAGCGTAATATTTCACCGTAAGCTGTTGCCAACGGGCCTAATTCCGCCGAGGCTCCTGTGGGTAAATTCAGGCCGGTTAATTTTTCTTGTATGCGTTGCCTCGCCCAATAAGCGTCAACGCCTTCCTCGAAGATCAGCTGGACGACAGACAAGCCGAAAATGGTGCGCGAGCGAATGGTATCGACCTTTGGCACATTGCGCATTTGAATTTCTATCGGCACCGTGACCTGGCGTTCCACCTCTTCGGGCGCGCGTCCAGGGTAAACGGTGATCACCTGTACCATCTGCGAAGAAATGTCAGGGTAAGCATCGATCTGCATCTGGGAAAAAGACCATAAACCCACAATAATAATCGCCGCCGTAGCGCCTAAAACCGTCAGGCGATAATGCATTGCTTTGCTAAGCAATTGAGGAATCATGGCTTAACGCCCTCAGGTTGCATTTTTTTAATAGCCTCTTCGTTGAGCAGGGCTTGCACCAGCATGGGCTTTAATAAAATTGCGCCATTGCCGATAATTCGTTCACCGCCTTGTAAGCCGTTAAGAATTTCAACCCGGTCGCCTATGCTTTCACCTACCTGCACTTCTGCAATCTGCCATAGACCTGCTCCGGCGGCGATAAATACGAAATCCGCATCTTGACTGTGCAGAACGCCATCGGTAGGCACCAATATCGCAGCGCGCGGATCGGTACCCAAGCCGATTTCCGCATACATGCCCGGCTTAAATTGATTGTTTGCGTCCTGTAATTCAAAAAACACCCGCAAGGTATGACGCTGAGCCGACAAAGTCGGTGCAAGACTTTTTACTTTACCGATAAAAGACTGATCGGGCAGTCCGTAAAATTTGGCAACACAGGCTTGTCCAACGGATACCCAGCTGATTCTTAATTCCGGCACATCGGCCATGATTAGCGAAGTGCCGGGGCTGGCGTTTTCCAATAACGCCGGATCGACGCCTTCCTGCAATAATGTTCTTTCCAGCGCGGCGCGAGTGCGAGTCGACATGGTTAGCGCCGTTTCCGCCTCGTACACGGATTTTTGGCCTTCCAGTTGCACTTCCAGCAAATTAGCTTCGGCGGCTGTTAAATCCCTGATGGCTTCGGTTCCGGTAGCCACGAGTTTGCGCAGTCGCTCAACCGCCAATTTTTGCGAATTGTATTGCGCCGCAGTGAGTTCACGGATTTTCACCAAGCGCTTGGTGTTAAATTCTTTTTCAGCACGAGCCCGTTGCCAATCGGCATAAACACCGGAAAGCTCAATGCTGTTAAATTGCCAACGGTCTTCCATAGGGTTGGAACCGGCCGGTAAACGCGCGACTACGGCACCGGTAACCAGCAGCAGCGGCGTGGTTATCTGCTCTTTTTGTACGTCCGAAATATTAAATTTCTGCTCCAACAGGCTTCCTGGTTGCACCGCAATCGTCCGAGGCCCCACAAGTTTTACGACAGCCGAATTGTCGACCGGCTTTTGCTTGGCTTTAGTCGATTGCCATAATCCAAACACCAGCAGGCCAATGGCTAATAGAACAATGGATAACAAAGCCAGTAAGCGGGTTTTTGATCGAAAGAAATTGCCTGGTAGATTGGTTTTAAGACGGAATAAAGAACTCATAAATTTATCGCAATATTTCTTTACCGATAACGGCGTTGAGTTGATATAGAGAATGCCAGTAATTGGAACGGCCGGTGATGTGCATACGATAAGTTTCAAGATAAACCCGTTGCGCGTCCAACACCTCTATCAGCGTCTTACCGCCCAGGGCATAAGCCTGGTTAATTTTGTCGCGGACATTTTTAGCGGCTTCCAATTGTCCCGGATCGTCATTGACTAAAATCTGATAAGCGGAAGCAAAAGTATTGACTGCCTGATCGATTTCACTGCGCAAATTGACAAATTGCGCTTGAAGATTGAATTGCGACTGAGTTAATACGGATTTTGCCTTGGCAATATTGCCCTGATTCCGGTCGAAAATAGGCACGATAATATCAACGCCTGCGCCCCAGGAATTTGCGTCGGGAAAACCAATGGCTTGCTGTTGAAATTGCCGCGTGAGACCAACTTTTGGGATAACTTGCGGGTAGGCTTTGCTTTCTTGTAGCGCTATGTCGGCACCGGCTTTATCTAATTGCCGTTGCATCGAAACAAGATCGGGTCGGTTTTCTTCGGCCGATTTAAAAGCCGTCTCAATCGATAGCGGTTTTACTGGCGATTCAACTTCCAACGTCCCTTTAACCGTAACCGGAATATCCTCCGCAATGCCTAATAAAGAGCGTAATTGATTCAATGCGGCGGTTAATTCAAGTTCCCGTGCATGAACGTCACGGTGGCTGCTGAAAATGGACAGCCGAATCCGATCCGCCTCAATGGTGCCCACGCCGCCAAGCGCGACCCGATTAAGAATAATCTGCTCCATCTTAGTCAGATTGTCCTGATTTTCCTGCGCCAGTTCCAGCATAGACTGCGCTTCAAGAACCGTATAAAATGCAGCAATCGTCCCGGCTATCCTAAGACGCAGGGTGTTGGCAAAATCGGCGGAAGCAACATCCACCCCAAGTCGACCTGAAACTATCGCTGCGGTGCGCTTGCCGAATAAAAACCAGTCGATAGGCATCGCAAGCCCGACATCAATTTGCGGCGGGCCGCCTTGCCGGTCAACGGTAAAGCTTTTATCCAGGGGGATTAACGAGCCGCCGGCGGAAAAATCAGGGTTTGGAATCAATCCGGCGGTAATTAAATCCGCTTCAGCCTGATTAATGCCTTCAAAGGCGGCCAAAATGACCGGATCGGCTTTTAATGCGGTCTGAACGGCCTGATTTAAATTAAATTCTTGGGCTTGGTTTTTTTTAGGGACCGAGTTGGGTTTTTCTTCCGGCAAAGCTTGTTTGTTATCAGGCAAAGCCGGTTTTTGTTCGGGTAAAGATTTTATGGCAGGTGATTTATCTTCCTGAGTATAAACCGGTAATGGCGCAGGTTTGTATTCTTGTATGCCGCATGCGTTTAAAAAAACTAAGGTAAATAACCCTGTCAATTTACGTTTGGATTGAATGATTTTATGCATTATTAATAAGGCGGCATTGGCGACTGGCTGAGATTCTGGATTTAAATGCGTCATGCCTGGCTTAAAAGCGCCAACAAATGAAGCGATAATATCGTTGAACAAATTGCACATTTGTTTAGATTCATTATATCCCACAATAAGCAATCCAACATCCATGCAAGCGTTTCAAAGCGGGCGAACAGCAAATATCATCATGTGGAGCTTGGGAACAAGCACACTGGCATCCGGTAAAATTCTTAAATTAATGACCATGACGTAGCGCGTGGGAATGAGACAAGGTGTGAATAGTTGCAATACTTCTTTACCGATAACGGCATTGAGTTGATACAAGGAAAAGTTAACGCGATTGCCCTGATTTGTCATAGAGTTGTCATCATGCGTTTATATAAGGCATGTTAGAATTTTTGTTTATTCTTCTGGTGTTTAATATGGAACGGAGATTTGAAATATCTACTTCGATTAACTGCGCCATAATTTATACATCGCTGATACTGCTTTAATACCAAAATAGCTATCAATCGATTTGTAGAAATACAAAAACAATCCCACTCATCATTCTTATGGAATACTCAGTAGCCCCTCACAAGCTGTTCGTCTTTGGCGCATGTGAGTTAAATCAAAAATGGCCCAACTATTTAAGGCGGATGAAGATTTCAAAAATATTGCTGTTGTGTGCCGTATTTTCGAGCATGACTGCTCAAGCCGAGAACTATCCGGATTTAAATGATGAAGACGAGTTTTCATTAATGGGGGCATTGTCTGATCATGGCTTGCATGACCTGAAAAATGAGCGATGGAACGCCTATTCGCAGGCCACTTATATTGCAAACTTTAAACCGGCATTCCCTGCGGCTTATACCAATTTGAACGGCACGACCAATTCATTATCGCCTTTTTCAGAGTATGGATTCACTGCGACATTTACTTCTTATATCGGATTTAAAATGTGGAAAGGCGGAGAGTTTTATGCGGCGCCGGAAATGATTTCCGAGCTGCCGCTCTCCGGATTAAAAGGACTGGGTGGAGGCATTCAAAAC
>JANYKK010000187.1 GCA_025361585.1 Methylobacter sp.
CCTACATTAAAATCGTATTTCTTGAAAGATTCAACGGCTTTTTCATTTTCATCATATTCCAGCTGCAAACCGTAACCCGCACACTCCAGCAGATTAAGCTCAAACAGCCGCAATGCTGCTTCCATGCTGGAATCATCCGCCAGAGCAGACAAACACTCAGCGTAATAAGAAAATACTTCAGGATGGGGATCGTATTTATGTAAAAAACAGCCTACCAGCTCGTTGATATAAAAACCGCAATAAAGTGCCATCCCCCTTATCTCACTAAATGGCTGGATCATTTCGACATCGGTTAGTGTTTTTAACTCCGCCTTGCCGACATAGGAAACGGTTAATGGAATAAAAGGTTGCAGCATTCCTGCAGTTTTGGATTTGACTTTTCTTACGCCTTTAGCCAGCAAAGAAATCCGGCCAAAATCACGGGTTAACGCATCGATAATCAAACTGGTTTCCCGGTATTTGCGCTGCTGCAAGATAAAAGCAGGCTGCAAATAAACGGCAGTTTCAGTCATTAAAGCCTAGGCTTTGCAAGGCTCGCTCGCTGTCCGACCAGCCTTTTTTGACTTTAACCCAAAGCTGCAAGTAAACCTTCTGTCCGATCAGCTTTTCTATATCCAGCCGGGCGTCGGTACCGACTTTCTTCAGCATATCGCCGTCCTTGCCGATCACGATGTTCTTTTGGGTCAAGCGCTCCACCCAAATAATCGCGTATATTTTGGTGATGTAGGATTTTTCTTCGTAGCGTTCAATCTCCACCGTCAGCGCATAAGGCAGTTCATCGCCTAAGCGGCGGGTCAGCTTTTCCCTGACGATTTCAGCCGCTAAAAATCGCTCGGATCGATCAGTCACTTGGTCTTCGGGATAGATCAACTCCCGTTCAGGCAACAATTCCATGATCAAACTTTCCAGCTGATCGAGATTAGTTCTTTTTAACGCTGAAATAGGTACCAAGTGTTTGAACGGGAAGCGATGCTGGGCCTCGTTAAAAAAAGTCAAAATCGCTTCTTTGTCTGCGACCTTATCGACCTTGTTAACGGCAAGAATAACCGGCAGCCCCGCCTGCTCCAGTTTTTTGAAGATTTCCTCATCATATTCATGCCAGGACAAGCCGTCGATCAGCCAGACGATCACGTCAACGCCCAACAAGGTGGTATCAGCGGTTCGATTTAGATAACGGTTCAACGCCCGCTTTTCGCTGTTATGCATGCCCGGCGTATCCATGTATATGGCTTGGCCTGCGTCAGTGGTGTTAATGCCGAGAATTCGATGCCGTGTTGTTTGCGGCTTGCGTGAGGTGATGCTGATTTTCTGCTTCAACAAATGATTCATCAATGTTGATTTACCAACGTTGGGCCGCCCAATCAGGGCGACGAAACCACAATTCATTTAGTATCCTTATTCAATAATTCGAGCATAAGCTCTGCCGCCGACTGCTCGGCTTTTTTTCTGGAATTGCCCATGCCGACGCAAGACTCGGTTGTTAGCGGTGTTGTGCACTTAACCTTGAAAGTTTGTTCATGGGCAAGTCCAGACATGGTCATCAAGGTATAATCCGGCAGCTCCATTTTTTTGGACTGCATTAACTCCTGTAATTGAGTCTTGGGATCTTTCTGCCAATTCTCAAGAGACAGACTTTCCAACTTTTTCGCAAACAACTGCAAGATCCATTGCTGACAAGCATCCATGCCCTGATCGATGTACAACGCACCAATTATGGCTTCCACGGCATCAGACAGGATGGAATCGCGCCGAAAACCGCCGCTTTTCAACTCCCCTGACCCCAGCAGCAAATAATCGCCCAGTTGATGCGTTCTAGCCAGTTCTGCCAGCAAACCCTGATTGACCAGACTCGCTCTTAACCGGCTTAAAACGCCTTCACAGGCACCGGGAAATAACTCATATAATTTCTGGGCGATCACAAAACCTAAAATTGAATCCCCCAAAAACTCCAAGCGTTCATTATTGTTCGAACTTGCACTTCGATGCGTTAAAGCCGTGGTAAAAAGCTGTGGGTTATGGAAGGTAAGCCCCAGCTTTTTACACAAGACTTCAGACTTTTTTATCACTTATCGCCGACCTCGAAAAAGTCGCTAAACTCCGCCAAAGCACTTAGGTTACCGACTAATGGTACGACCGTCTCATAATCAATGCTTACTTTAAGATAATTGCCATGTCTAACAATGGTAATATTTTCTTGTTTGACATCATAAACATAATTGATATTAAAGCGCTTGCTTAAGCTATCCCTGATTTCAAACTCGCTTTTAGTCGCTAGCTCAGGAGTTGCTTTTAAGGCCTCCAGAGCGCTCTTTACCTTACCGTGATCCAAATATATCGGAACTATCTTAAGCGTCAACAAGGTAAAAAAACCGATCAGCCCCAGAATAAAAATAATCGAAATCAAGGTTAACCCTTGCTGGCGTTTAGGTGATAAATTCATTTTTTTCTCCAAATTTTTATTGTAAAAACCTAAGTATAGTGCAGTTTATTTCAACACCGTACCGATACGGTCAATATCCACACCTTTATACTGCCAGTCCCAGTTCATCCAGATAAAAAAGGCCTGTCCAACCAAGTTTTCTTCAGGAACCGTACCCCAATAGCGGCTGTCATTGCTGTTATCGCGGTTATCACCCATCACAAAATAACTCCCTTGCGGCACCACATAAACGCCTTCGGCTGAAAGTGCGCCATTCCTGATCAGTATACTGTGCTCAACGCCAGTCAAATCTTCCAACAATTGTTCATTTCCGGTCATGTCCTCACCTTGACCGACGCCCTGATAGCGCCCCAATGAAACCTGATTGATGGCTACACCATTGATATGCAGTTTTTTATCGTAATAAGCGACCCGATCACCCGGCAAGCCGATCACCCGCTTGATGTAATCGACAGTGGGATCTTTTGGATAACGAAACACGACAATATCCCCGCGCTTAGGTTCATTCCGTTCAATAATTTTTTTATTGATAACCGGCAGCCGTATCCCGTAGGCAAATTTATTAACCAGGATAAAATCGCCTATCAGTAAAGTCGGCATCATCGATGCGGAAGGTATGCGAAAAGGCTCGGCTATGAACGAGCGCAGCAACAACACAATCAACACCACAGGGAAAAAAGAACGCGCATACTCGACCAATATGGGTTCATTTTCTTCATTAAAGACCTCTCCCCTAGCTTTGAGAACCAACAAATACCCGCCCCAGATTACCCCAGTAACCAACGAGCCGACGGCAAGAAAAAAGGAAAAATCGTAGTCCATGTTATATATATTCAAATGAAAGATTAAAGACTCTAAGATTATTCGTAACTACCCATGCAATGGAACACAAATGGTGCTGATGCTGATAATGAAATAAGATTTTTCTTAATTATCTGTGTTGATCATATCCATCAGCGTCATCTGCGTTCTCGGCAACTGCTCCTGCGTTGCTCTACCTCCTGCATCCATGCAAGTCGTATTTTTCAACTGCTGAATAGTTTACGATTATTCTTTGTTAAGCTGCAACACGGCCAAAAACGCCTCTTGAGGTATCTCAATATTGCCGACCTGCTTCATGCGTTTTTTACCGGCTTTTTGTTTTTCCAACAATTTTTTCTTACGACTAATATCGCCGCCGTAACATTTAGCGATTACATTCTTCCGCATCGCTTTAACGGTGGAACGGGCGATAACCTTGGAGCCGATAGCCGCCTGGATCGCAACCTCATACATTTGCCGGGGAATCAGGTCTTTCATCTTTTCAACCAGATCACGACCCCGATTTTGGCTTAGATCACGATGCACGATGATTGATAAGGCATCGACTTTTTCAGCATTAATCAACACATCCAGCTTGACCAACTCGGCAGGCTGAAAACGCAGGAACTCGTAATCGAACGAGGCAAAACCGCGGCTCACCGACTTCAGGCGGTCGAAGAAATCCAGCACCACTTCGCTAAGCGGCATTTCATAATGCAGCGATACCTGTCTGCCGACGTACTGCATGTCTTTCTGCACACCGCGCTTTTCTATGCACAGCGTGATCACGCCACCCAAATAGGTTTCAGGAACCAGAATATTAGCCCGGATAATAGGCTCCCTGATTTCTTTGATAGTTCCCATATCCGGCAATTTAGCCGGATTGTCGATCATCAAAATCTGGTCATTCTGGGTAATCACTTCATAGATAACGGTAGGCGCTGTGGTAATCAAATCGACATCGTATTCCCTTTCCAAGCGCTCCTGCACAATCTCCATATGCAGCATACCGAGAAAACCGCAACGGAAACCGAAACCTAAAGCTTGGGATGTTTCCGGCTCAAAATACAAGGAAGCATCGTTGAGATTTAATTTTTTCAGCGCCTCGCGCAAATCTTCATAATGATCGGAACTGACCGGGTACAAGCCAGCAAAAACGCGCGGTTGCACCTTTTGAAACCCGGTGAGCTGCTCGGCGGCAGGGTTATCCGTCCAGGTGATGGTATCGCCGACCGGCGCGCCGAAAATATCTTTAATACCGGCAACAACATAGCCGACTTCGCCGGTATTTAAAATGTCCTTTTCCAGCCGCTTGGGCGTAAACACACCGACCTTCTCGGCGATAAACGACTTGCCGGTGGACATAATCGTGATCTTTTGCTTTCTGCGGATGCTACCGTGCATGATCCTGACCAACGACACCACGCCTAAATAACTGTCGAACCAGGAATCGATAATCAACGCCTGTAGCGGGCCGTCAATATTACCTTGCGGCGGCGGAACTTTAAGCACCAGTTGTTCCAGCACGTCCTCAACGCCCAAACCGGTTTTAGCGCTGATCATCAGCGCCTCGTCAGCCGGTATGCCGATCACCTCTTCGATCTCAGCCTGCACCCGTTCGGGTTCAGCAGAAGGCAAATCGATTTTGTTCAGCACCGGCACCACTTCCAAGCCCTGTTCAATCGCCGTATAACAGTTGGCAACGCTTTGCGCCTCAACGCCCTGTGCTGCATCGACGACCAGCAGCGCGCCTTCGCAGGCCGCTAAAGACCTGGAAACCTCATATGAAAAATCCACATGCCCTGGGGTATCAATGAAGTTGAGCTGATAGATCTCGCCATCTTTCGCCTTGAAATCCAACGTAACGCTCTGCGCTTTAATGGTGATGCCGCGCTCTTTTTCAATATCCATCGAATCGAGCACCTGCGCGGACATTTCCCTGGCACTTAAGCCACCGCAAATTTGAATAAAACGATCCGCCAACGTCGATTTTCCATGATCGATATGCGCGATAATGGAAAAATTTCTTATATGTTTTAAATCCACTTAGTTTTCAACTTGTTATTGTAGTGTTAATGCATAGTGCCGGATATTGCACTGCTGTGTTAGCTGAGCATTGTAACAGATTTAGACCTGCTCAAAGCCTACTTTCACTATTAAAGTGGATCCCATTGTCCAGACAAAAAGCACGAAAAAATCTAAAGAAATCGGTAACTACTCGGCAAAATAGAATAGAACGCTGATGACGCGGATTGCTTATGATTTAATAGTTTTTTAGCGGCTATTAGCTCATATTTGAACTAGAGAACAATAACCTGATTTAAAAATCTGCGTAAACCGTCCCATCTGCGTTATCCGCGCTCTATTAATTATCTGAATAGTTACAGAAATCGTAACTTTTCCAGTGTCATTGAGCAACCGGCGCAGGCGCTGTTTCCGGGGATGGAATAGTAACGGGAGCTGCCCCCACCGTCACTCCCAGCCAACTGTATATCCGCTTAACCAGCAAACCTTCGTCATGCAGGTAAGCATGGCCTTCATCATTGATTTTAATCTGGCGGTAACCCTGATTTTCTTTGCCCGCCAAGCGTCGATCTCTGGCACTCTCTGTAACATCCGCCACATCTAATGCACCATAAATATCGAGCACCGGAATCTTGATTTTATTGAGGAGTTCCAGGGTTTTGGCCACTTTGTTTTCGGTGTTCGGCACCGGTAAACTGATGGCCACCAGTGCTTTAATGTCTGCCGCCTGCTCGCTCAGGGCATAGACACCCATCAGCCCGCCCAGCCCATAACCGACCGCCACAATATTTTCGGCACCATTGCTCTTTGCATAGTCGATTCCGGCCTGAATCCGCGCCGCCGCTTCTGGAAACAACCCATAATAGTCGTCCTGTCCGGCACCAGTTTCCCTAAGCGGCATTTGCAGCGCCAGCGTTGCCCAGTTATGTTCGGGAAGAAAGACCCTCAAGCCGTAAATCAGTTGACGCTGATCGGGATGCCCGCCCATATCATGAAGAATAATAACGGTACCCTTGCTGTCGACTTTTTCTGTTGGGCTATAAAGGCCGAGGAACTTTTTTCCTTCGGATTCCAGCCAGACCGCCTTCCCCATAACCAAGGTCTTGTTAATGCTGTCGGCAAATTCGGCTTCCCGTTTTTGATCGCTGGCCCAGCACGCATCAACCAGAAAATGCGCCATGCAGAGCATAAGAACAACAATCCTGAATCTCATTGCCGTCCGTAAAAATCGCTGTACCGGTATAAATCATGCACATGCCGCAACAGCACCATAATGACCGAAGCCACGGGCAACGCCAACAGGATGCCCAGAAAACCGAACAGCTGCCCGCCTGCCAATACCGCAAACATCACTGCAACCGGATGCAAGCCAATTTTGTCACCGACCAGCATCGGCGTTAGCAGCATGCCTTCCAGCGATTGCCCGATCAAAAAAACGATAACGACCGGCACCAGCTGTATTAACTCGTGAAACTGCACCAAGGCGGCTACACAAGCCATCACGATGCCGACAATAGAGCCCAAATAAGGCACAAAACTAACCAACCCTGCCAGCATACCTATCAACAAAGCCAAATCAAGACCGGTCATCCACAAGCCAATGCTGTAAACACAGCCCAAAGCCAACATCACATAGAGCTGCCCCCGGACAAAGGCTGACAATACCGTGTCAACTTCTCTGGCAAGTTTGGTAGCGGTAGGTGCGACACGCCGGGGCAATAAGTCATGAACTTTGACAACCAAGCCATCCCAATCGCGCAATAAATAAAAAGTGACCACGGGAATTAACAGCAGATTCATCAGCCATTCGGCTATTACCCCACCGGAATGAGAGACCGAGCTCATTACCGTCGCGGCAATGCCGCCCGCTTGTTCCCAGTGGCCTTTAACAAGATTAATAATTTGATTGAGGTTAACCGGCCTAAGACCTAAATGAAATCGCCGCTGCACCCAAGGGATAACCGTTTCATTCATCCATGCGACATAGGCGGGCAAGTTGCTCACGAAAGCCTCGACTTGAGACTCCAAAAGGGGGACTAGCAACAGTAAAACTAACACAAAAACCAACGTCATCACCGAGAAAACCACCAGCACTGCTTTGGTTCTGGATAATCGATAGGTTTCCAGTTTATCGGTCAGCGGATCGCCTAGGTACGCCAGCATCGCCGCGAAAGCAAACGGCATTAACACTGGCGCCAGCAGGTAAACCAGCCAAGCCGAACCTCCGATAAAAGCGAACACCAGCCATTTTTGTGAATCAGTCATTGCTAACCCTCAATGTAATTGTGTCTGGCAGATTAACCCGCAGGATGCGCTTCCTTCATTAACCCATCCTACGAGTCCACAGCAGCTTGTAGAAAAGATTCCGCTACAATTGAGGCGGCAGATTGAGCGCAACAACCGCAGCGGCAATAGCCGCTAAGGCCAGTATTATCAGCACGATAGTGCCTTTCTTGGTATTGAAAAAACCTGCGGATTTGTCTTCCAGAATTTCCACGCCTTCGATATAGGCATTAATCGCTTTGAACTTGCCTCGATTATCTCTTGTGCTTTGATAATAAATAACATCTCCGGTTACTGGGCGGCGACTCGCTCCCTTGAGCGCAGAAATATGGATAAAAATATCTTTCCCGCCATCATCAGGACTGATGAAACCAAACCCCCGATCCTCTTTCCATGTTTTTAAAACTCCCTTAATCATTGCTTTAGTCATAAAATTTCTTTTTGTTGTTTAACCTTACCTACCTGAATGTAGGTTAAGGGGCGTTAGCCTGTGCGTCTGCGTTTTACAGTTGCTTTAATGGATGATAAAAAATCACGCCATAAAAACACTGACCTATCACTTGGTAAATCAATCTAAATAGCCTGCAAAATACATAGTTCCAATTGAACCCATGCAAAACCGCATGATTCAGCCAGAACTCCATGTACTCTACATTTTTTTCTTTATGATGACCTTGTCATCAATAATCAACTCTGAAATTCCACCCAAAGCGGTGTGCAATGTACATGATGCCTTTTTGAATCCTCCCTTATCGGCATTTTCACCTACCCACTTCAAAGTAAGATAAGTCTCCTTATCGCTCTCGGTTTCAGACGTGGTATAAACCTGCTCTCCTGTTGCCTCTTTGATTTTTGGCGGGCATTTTTCGTTTGCCATCATTTGCAATGCAACGATGGCCCTGATCTTTGCTGCGGCTTCCATTTGTTCAGCCGTCTGATCTTCTTTACTTAAGCCGACTAAAACAAAGCCCATTATAAAAACTGAGGCAACTGCCATCATAATTTTTTGTACTTCAGACATCTTCTTCTCCTCGTTGTGACAATCGCCAACCATTTTACAGGTTGCCCGGCGCATTTACCTTAAAATTATCTATATACCATCCATTCTCAACAACTTATGCGCTTTTAGCTCAACATCTTGCCCTTAACTTTGTTCAGAACTCAATCCCCTGCTCAGCCTTAATTCCCTGCTCATAAGCATGTTTCACCTTAACCATTTCGGTTACGGTATCGGCAATGGCTAAGACTTCTGGCGCAGCATTGCGACCGGTCAAAATCAAATGCAGCCAGGCCGGTTTTTCATCGCGAATGAAATCGGCTATTTCTTGACCCGAGATCCAATTATAGCCGCAGCAGTAATTGATCTCATCCAGCAACACGAGATCGAATTGTTCAGATAGAATCTTGGTCTTACTGAATTCCCAAATTTCCCGACTGGTTTTAATATCCTGTTCGGGATTTTTGGTATCCCAAGTAAAACCGTCACCCAAGGTATGCCATTCGATATTATCAAATCGCTCGGCTGCTTTTTGTTCGCCGGTTTGCCATTGCCCCTTGATGTATTGAATTACACAGACCTTCATATCCCAGCCTGCGGCGCGAAAAACCATACCCAACGCGCTGGAAGATTTTCCCTTGCCCGGCCCGGTATTGACCAATACCAACCCCCGTCGCCTATCTCTCGATTTCATACCACCATTCCATAATTTGAGTACGCCTAAGTCTTATAGCGACATGCATTATCGCCGGAATTGACTTCAAAACAAACGATCAGCCTTTGTATATAGAGTAATTCGCAAAGCTTATTTTAAAAAACGTGATTGGATAACGATATAAACATACGTCTTACTACCTAAGTAACTATACATATCTAAATGATTTTTAATGATTTATTGATTTTTCCTCTATGGAAATTTAAGAGGCCATTACGGATACTAAGATCGTGATAACTCGCCAGCTCACCGAAATAGTGAGCTGATGAGTTGTCCCAAACCATCAGATATTTTTTCCATATCAACATCTGATGCTATTTGAATATATTCACGGAGAAATAACAATGAAACAATTTAACAAAAAAATATTAACTGCGAGCATTCTTCTTGCCTTGGGCTCTGCTTCCAGTGCATGGGCGAATCCTACCAATACTGCGACTGATTCAGCTCAAAGTCAGACTGCGACTGCGACTAGCGATCAGAGCGGAACAACAGGTCCTGCTGCAAATGAAGCCTCGACTGCAACGGATAGATCCAATAATGATAACTCGGCATCTACTGGAACCGATGCGGCGGCCAATAACGCTGGCACCGCCATATCAGACCACTCTGCCTCTACTGGAACAGACGCAGCTGCAAATAATGGTAGTACCGCTACTTCAGACCATTCTGCATCAACTGGAACTGATGCCGCGGCTAATAACGGCGGTACCGCCTCATCAGATCGCTCTGCTGCAACTGCAACCAATGTGGCAGCCAATAACGGTGGTACTGCTACAGATAACTCTGATAGAAGCCAAGCTACTGCAACTGATGCTGCTGCAAATAATGGTAGTACCGCTACTTCAGACCACTCTGATCATAGCTTAGCTTCTGCTAGTGCTAATGGTTCAGCTGCGGCCAATAATGGTAGCACCGCAACTTCAGACAACAGCGATCACAGCGATCACAGCTTAGCTTCTGCAAGTGCTCAAGGTTCAGCTGCCGCTAATAATGGCAGCACCGCCACTGCAACTACCGACAATAGCCAGGCGAACTCAACCGGAATCGGATCCTCTGCTGCTAATGGTGGCGGCAATGCCACTACGGACAACAGCCAAGCGAATGCAAATGGAACTGGATCGGCTGCGGCTAATGGCGGCGGCAACGCAACCAGCGACTACAAAGTAAATAACTCAACTTTGGCAGCCTCTTTTACAGGCGCGGCAGTTAGCTTTGGAGGTGGTGCCGTACCTGGAACTACAGCTACCTATACCGCCAGCAACACCATGGATAATGCTTTCAATGGTAGCGCAGGTATTAACCAAAACGTTCAAAACCTGGGCAACAATTCCTTGGCGCAGCAACAGGTATCGTTCCAAGGCAATGTCAGTGTTAACCAACCCACAGTAGCTCCTTAAGCTTACGGCTTGCATAAGCTAGTCAACTTTAGTTGGGACTACGCCGGTGAGCATTTTTTGCTCACCGGCTTTTGCCGACAACATTAGAGTGTGGTTTTAGGAGGATGTTATGGGAACGATTTCAAAGAGCTGCTCTATAGCTCTAATCGCAATTATTATGCAAAGTCAGGCGGTACAGGCTAATCCTGCTGAAAATCAGGACACGCTGTTTTTTTCCCCGACCGAAACGGCATTATTAGAAGAGTTGGACAATGCGCGTGGCAGGGAGGGCATAGATATGACGAATATTAACAACATAAATGTACGGGCCACACTAAGCGGCAATCAAGCAAATAACAATGTCAATGGTTACAACATTATCGATCATGGTTCATTTGCACAAGCCAGCGGCATCAACACGGTGATTCAAAATACTGGCAACAACGTCATCATTCAGGATGCGACTAACGTGATCGTAACGATCATTCCTTAATGGATAATTATTCACTGGGGAGTTCAACATGACACGATTTTTAGCTAAATGTGCACTCCTCATGCTGCCCACGTTTTATAGCCATGCAGGTTCCATCAACGTCAATGGTATTGCGGGCGCGGGCAACTATGGCGTTCCCGTAACCACTTTTTTAGAGCGGCGTTTCAAGACCGTCTACAAACAACAGTACGATTTCAGCTGCGGCTCGGCGACGTTGGCCAGTCTGCTTACCTTTCACTATGACGATGTAGTGGACGAGCAAAGTGTCTTCGTTGACATGTATAAAAATGGCGATCAACAGAAGATTCAAAAGCAGGGATTTTCATTACTGGATATAAAACTTTATCTGGAAAGACGCGGCTATCGCTCGGACGGTTTCAAGATTAAGTTGGATCAATTGATTAAAGCCAATGCGCCTGCGATTACGATTATCAATAATAACGGTTATTTGCATTTCGTCATCATTAAAGGACTCAATGAGCAGGAAGTTCTAGTCGGAGATCCCGCCGTTGGTATAAAAGCAATACCCAGGGATGAGTTTGAAACCATGTGGGACAACCGTATTTTATTTTTAATCCATGACAAACAGGAACTAGCGGCTAGGCATTTTCAAGACCAACAAGAGTGGGCGCTGCGAGTCAAGGCACCGTTAGGCTCTGCCGTTGATCGAGCCAGTTTAGGTCAATTTAATATGTTGCAGCCTGGACGTTGGGATTTTTAATTACGCGGAGTATTTAACATGAAACCCTATAAAATTAATATCTGCCGAAAACTCATTAAACCACTACTCTGGCTAGTCGTTTGGATCGGCTCCGGTTCAGTCGTCCAGGTATTAGCGGATGAAGCCCCAGATAATATGCTACACCGACTTGAAAATTGGGAGCGTGCGTCTGACAGTGAGCTGGATCAATTAAGAGGCGGGTTTGTGCTCCCAAATGGAATGAGCATCGACTTTAGCCTAGAAAGAATCACCTCTTTAAATGGCACGGTAGTGTCTTCCTCATTTTTTCAATTACCCGACAATGCATCATTGTTACAGAACGGAGCCCTGAATCAATCTCCAGAATTAGCAGGAGCAGGATTGAGTTCTGTCATCCAGAATAACGTCGACAATCAAATTATTAGAACCGTTACTGACATCAATATCGCCGTTAGCAACTTAAAAAACCTGAATTTAAATAATAGCGGCCTAGTTTTTAATAACCTTATCCAGCCTAATATCCATTAATTAAATTGACCAATAATTATTCACTCAGTTACACAGCATTATTGAATAAATCAGATACAAGCGTAAGTATTTGCACTGATTGTCCTGATGGACTTAATAACTTATAAAGTTAACCAGATTGCTTATTTTCTCATGCGTCTTTCTCATGAGGTATTTTATGCGTTATATAAAAACAAAGCCATAAAAACCAAATGACGTTTTAAACAACATTAATACTGCAACTTAAATTCAATCCTAAACAACAGGACAGGGAGTTTAATTGCTATTAATCTAATATCCGAAACAAAGGGAAACACTAAGATGAAGATGAAGTTTAGAGGCAGTAAATTTCTTCTATTTGCAGTTGTTAAGGGATTCATTTTTGCCTGTTGTGTTTTTTTTATAAACGAGAGTTATGCTGCACAATCAGGCCAGCAAAATAACTCTTTAGCGGAATATAAAAAACTAATTGCCGAACAACAAAAAGAATTTCAACTACAACGGCAGATTATTGCTGAGCAAGGCAAAGAACTTGAGCGACTAAAATCCCGACTGGATACTTTAACCAATCAGACTTCAGAAAATAAACCGCCGCAGGTCAAGCAAGCACCTAATCAAACTCAAATCGTTTCTGCAAAAAATACCACGGCACCGCCAACATCGCCTAACGGACTTCCATCCAAACCAGTCGGCCAAGCACCTCCCGGAGCAACAGAAAAACCCAGACCACCGGAAATACCACGATTAAGCGATACCGTGGGCGGCGTATTAACCCGAAAAGGGAAAATCGTTATTGAACCGTCACTGCAATATGCTTACACCAGCAACAACCGCGTATTTCTCGATGCATTTACATTTATTCCGGCCATTGCCATTGGCCTGATTGATATTCGCGATATTAAACGGCACAGCTTTATCGGCACGCTGGGAGCTCGTTATGGCATAACAGATCGACTGGAAGTAGAGTTCAGAGCCCCTTACGTCTATCGATCCGATACCCAACGCTCAAGACCTGTAAGTATTGGCGCGGGCGTTGATGAAACGTTTAATGCAACCGGAAACGATATTGGCGATCTTGAGTTTGCCAGCCGTTATCAGCTAAATAGCGGTATCGGCGGCTGGCCGATCCTGGTCGGTAATATCGTTGCCACAGCGCCCACAGGAAAAAGTCCCTTTGACGTTCAATATGTACAAGCTCAAGGCGTTCCAGGCGCGAAATTTCCCACCGAATTGCCGACAGGAGCCGGATATTTCAGTTTCCAACCCAGTATTACCGCGCTTTATCCAACGGATCCGGCGGTTTTTTTCGGCAATCTTAGCTACAGCTACAATGCCGAAACCAATACGAATTTCGGCAAAATTAATCCAGGGAATACGCTGGGCTTAAGCTTTGGCATGGGCTTCGGCATTAATGAGCGGTCATCATACAGCTTAGGGTACTCACACAAACATGTTTTAGAGTCTCAAATTAATGGAACAACCATTAAGGGGAGTACATTGGACATAGGGCAACTCTTGGTTGGCTACTCGTTTAAATATTCTCCCAAAACCACCTTCAATTTATCGTTAGGCATAGGTACTACCGCCGATGCACAAGATGTTACGCTTAACTTCAGGGTACCAATGACTTTCGATTTTATATAGCCAAGCAGCGACATGAAAAATAGCTCCAATCCTGAGGTAGCCCCAAAATCTTCCAAGCTCGTCGTTCCGGCAAGGATGCCGGAATCCAGTACCATGGACGGTAACTTTGTTATTTTTTATGCGCTTAATAAAAACGGGTTATATTCTAAAGCTTCACATCCTTGTGACTGGATACTGGCATCCCTGCCAGCATGACGACTTTCTGGCAATGCTGCATATATTACTGCGCAAAATATCAAATAATTTTCTGGGGATACCTCAGGCTCCGATCATATTCATTATGCGCTTCATTCAGCGCATATGAAGGCGGCGTAACCCCATAGACTTAAACTCAATTGATTTTTTTGGTTTATTTAATCGGTGAGCAATGCTAAAGTAATTGCCTATTAAATCGCTTGGTATTTATTTTCAGCGTCGCCTGTTTGCGCAGAACACCTTTTAACAACTCAATTTAGGAGAACCTCATGGCTTTCGAACTTCCCGCCCTACCCTATGCTAAAGACGCATTAGCACCCCATATTTCTGCTGAAACCTTGGAGTTTCATCATGGTAAGCATCACCAAACTTATGTAACAAACCTGAACAATCTGGTTCCTGGAACTGAGTTTGAAGGTTTGTCGCTGGAAGAAATTATCAAAAAATCTTCTGGCGGTGTTTTCAATAACGCGGCGCAAATCTGGAATCATACCTTCTACTGGAACAGTTTGGCACCGAAAGCTGGCGGCGAGCCTACCGGCGCTTTGGCCGATGCAATCAACGCAACTTTCGGTTCATTTGCAAAGTTTAAAGAAGAATTTACCAAATGCGCAGTCACCACGTTCGGTTCAGGCTGGGCTTGGCTGGTAAAAAATGCCGACGGTAGTTTGGCACTGGTTAGCACCAGCAATGCCGGTTGCCCGTTAACGACCGGTCAAACACCTTTGTTGACTTGCGATGTGTGGGAACACGCTTATTACATCGATTACCGCAATGCGCGTCCAGCTTATCTGGAAGCATTCTGGGCTTTGGTTAACTGGGATTTTGCTGCAAAGAACTTTTCAGCTTAAGCCAACCTACTGACTACGTGATGAGGTCTTTTACTTATTGCGTAACATCGGTTTTTAAGTAGTATAAGAAACCTTCTGCGTCTGCCGACGCCGGAGGTTTTTTTATGGGAGAAATAAAATGGCTACAGTTTTAATTACCGGCGCTAACCGCGGCTTAGGTCTGGAGTTTTGCCGCCAATATGCCGAACAGGACTGGCATGTCATCGCCTGTTCCCGTAACCCGGACGATGCGTTCGATTTAAATAATCTCGCCAGCCGTCATTCTAATATTCAGCTGGAACAGCTGGATATTTCGGAGTTTGTACAAATCGATGCGCTGTCTGGAAAATTAGCAACTCAGTCGATTGATGTGTTGATCAATAATGCCGGCATTTACGCGGACAACAAAAGCAACGGCTTTGGCCATCTCGATTATCAGGCCTGGATCAAATCGCTGATGGTTAATACCGAAGCGCCGTTAAAAATGGCCGAAGCTTTTTTACCGCAAATTAAAAAAAGCGATAAAAAGCTGATTGTTAATATCAGCAGTCTGATGGGCAGTATTGCGGACAACGACAGCGGCGGCAGCATTTTCTATCGTTCCAGCAAGGCTGCGTTGAATGCCGCAATGAAGAGCCTGTCGATAGCGCTTAAAGATCAGTCTGTCGGCGTGCTTATTTTCCACCCCGGCTGGGTTAAAACCGACATGGGCGGGCCTAACGGGTTAATTAATGCAGACCAAAGCATTACCGGAATGCGTGCTTTGATAGAGAATTTTTCATTGGATCAATCAGGCAGTTTCGTCAAATACGACGGAACGCCAATGCCATGGTGAGCGCTATGATTAAAAAAATATTGATTTTATCTGTGCTGTTGCAAGGCGCGGCTTATGCCGATATTTCAATACCCGAGCAGATTAAAGTGCCCGTCGGCTATAGCCCTGTTTTGACCGTCCATGCCAAAGGCGATCAGATTTACCAGTGTGCACTGAACAAAGGCGAATTTGCCTGGGAGACGCAAGCGCCTGATGCCAAGCTGTTCGATGAGCAGGGCAAGATAGTCGGTAATCATACTGCAGGGCCGCTCTGGGAATATAAAGAAGGTAGTCGCGTAGTTGGTCGGGTAGTCAAGAAAATCGATATGGCGCCCGGCAAGTCTATTGCTTGGTTACTAGTCGAGGTGGTCTCCCACAAGGGCGACGGCCTGTTTTCGAACATCAGCTTTATTAACCGAATTAATACGTCTGGTGGTTTGCCGCCTAAGACGGGATGCGATGCCAATCATCTAGGCAGCGAAAAACGGATTGCCTATACGGCGGATTATGTTTTTTACGGAAAGTAGATACTGATTTTATAATGGAACACGAATGACACTGATCGAACGGATTTAAACGGATTTCTTTTTATCTGTGTTTATCCGTTAAATCCGTGTCATCCGCGTTCCATTTACTGAGTTCTGAGTTTCAACTCCCTGAGCTTCATCAACGCATAGACCGATTCCAGGTGTGGAACGGCAACGCCTAGCCTCTGAGCGGCACGAAGCGCATTGCCCAAAATAGCTTCCGTTTCCATCGGCTGGCCGTTTTCATAATCAAGCAACATACTGGTTTTATAAGGCGGCATCGCATAGGTGTGTTCGATGTTGGTATCAACAATACCGTCGGGCAAGGGGTGCCCTGCCGCCGCCGCAATGTCGCAAACTTCCTGCATGATGCTGCGCACGAACGACTCCTGGGTTTGCAGTATATCCAGCGTCGGCAAGCCGCCAGATAACACCGATAGCGGGTTAAACGGCGCGTTCCAGACGCATTTTTGCCAGCGTCCGGTGACAATATTTTCGTTCAGGTTGCAGTCTATGCCGGATTGATTCAAGAGTTCGCAAAGCTGCGCAGTTTTCTCGCTGACGCCATTCGGCAAATTGCCTAAAGCCAAGCGGCCATAAGCCAGATGCAATATCTTGCCGGGACTGACCCGGTTGCAGCAAATAAACGCCAGACCGCTGACAACTTCATTATTGGGGAAAGCATCCCGCATTTCCTGTTCGATTTCCACGCCGTTCTGGATAAAGACTATCGCCGTATTTTCAGCAACAGCCGGACGCACCAGAGCAACCCGATCTAGGCCAGGAATAACTTTGGTACAGAGCAAAATGTAATCCGCCTCGCCTTCAAAATCCGCCGCACTTTTTAACACTTGAGCCGGGATAAAACTCCAGCGACCGAGCGGATGGCTGTCGATGATAAAACCGTGTTGCTTGACCTGATCGTAATCGGAGCGGCACACTACCGACACCTCGGCACCGGCCTTTGCCAGCAGCGCCCCGTAAAACGCGCCGATGGCTCCTGCGCCAATAACAAGCACTTTAATCATAACTATCTTCGTTCAAAATCTGCTTAAATTAAAGGGAGGGTTAATTGACGTTTGTCGGACAATAATGCCTCATCTAATTTTTTCAGTAAAGTTCATAATAGAACCAGATCCCTACCCGATTTTTGGCGCACACTCCATTTTGCCCCGCAGGTCGGCTGACGGCTTTTCGTTGTCCAACTTGATGTATATGAATGTCGGCTATAAACGGCTTGCCCCCGGAGTTAAGTGGTCGTGCAAAATTTGTAGGGCGGTTTCGCGTAGCAAACCGCCAATCAACGCACAACGCCAATTACAGCCAGCCGAAGTTGCGGCGGATTGCCTAGCGGCGAATCCACCCTACAAATGATCTGCCTTACAGCTTTGTACTGATCGTTATGCACAAGTGCCTGAGAGACACCGTCATCCCGGCAGGGATTGCCGGGATCCAGAACACAAGGATGTGAATAACAAGCCCAAACATGTTTTCGTATAACTAAAAACACACTGAAATCTAACTTTGCCATCCATGGCATCTGGATCCCGGCAATCCCTGCCGGGATGACGTACTCTAATACTTGTGTATAACGATGAGCGACGCAGCCCCGCAGTCCCATAGACAGGACAAGCTGTTATTAAAAAACAAAAGTCTTGATGCCCCGAGCTGGCACCGAAGTTTTAGCCTGTAATCCCTGGCTCTTTAGCACGAAGTCAATTGCCTGCTCGGTGCGGTTCAAGACCACTACGGCCACGGTTCCATCAACATTCAGAAATGCGCTTGCTTCAAGGCTGTCCAGGGTTTTGGCGCAGGCCACTCGGCGAGCTCCCGGCCGGATGAAACGGGAGAAATGACCGATATAGTAATAAGAGCTTTGATAACGTATTTCTCCTGCTTGGGTGTCGGCAATAATGGGTGCGCTACAGAAATTGTTCACATGGTTGGGGCCGCCCGTTTCGTCCAGAACCAGGTTCCAGTCCACCCAGGCTTCCGTCCAGCGGTTAAGATCGTTGATGATCGAACGGGCATAACGCTCGCCGGTATCCCACGAACCGAGATGCGGCCCGGCTTCCTGGCAACCTTCAGTGAAAATAAGGTGCTTGTCGGGATAGGCATCATGAGTCAGCTGCACGTTGTCAAAGTGATCCCCGCAATACCAGTGGAAACCGACGCCCCAGACATAGTGCGCGGCTTTCGGATCGTCCAGGACAACCTTGGCCCGCTCAAACAGCCGGTCTCTATTGTGATCCCAGACAATCACTTTAACGTCGCCTAGCCTAGCATCGTGCAAAGTCGGCCCCAGGTAATCCCTGACAAAATCCCGCTCTTCTTCGCCGGTGTAAATGCAGGAATCCCAGGTTTGCGTGGCTTCCGGCTCGTTTTGCACGGTCAGCCCCCACATCGGTATGCCCTCTTTTCCGTATTCTTCAATGTAACGAACGTAGTAGTCCGCCCAGGCTTGGTGATATTCCGGCTTAAGCTTGCCTCCGTTATTCATCATCCCGTTGGTTTTCATCCAAGCCGGAGGGCTCCAGGGCGAAGCGAAAAGCTTTAACTTGCCACCGGACAAGTCAATGGCCTCGCGAATCATCGGAATCAGCGACTGCCGGTCATGCTTGATGCTGAAATGCTTAAGATCGACATCGCCGTCCACTTCGGTATAGGCATAATTTCCAAGTGAGAAATCGCAGCTGTTGATGTGGGTTCGGCATAAGCTATAGGCATTGCCGGTGTCTGGCGAGAAATAGGCTTCCAGAATTTCCTGCCGCAAGTCGGGTGGCATTTTGTCCAGCGTTACCGCAGCCGCTTCTGTGAAAGCTCCGCCGAAGCCCTGAATTTCTTGAAACTTAACAGTCGTATCTATGAACACAGAGGGTTCCGAACAATCCGTGGCAAATTCGAACTCTATCGGTGCCAGTTCCGACAGTCGATTGGCTGTGTCACGAGCGGTACAAAATTGCTTTACCAAACGCTGTTTCGTCATTTTATTAACTCCACTTGTTGCTGAAGAAGATAATCGCCAGACCTAGCGCAAAAGTCGGGCAACGAAAAGATGTTGCCCGACCTACATAGCTTGGGATCGAGCGAATAACCAGCACTTTAATCATGACTATCTTCGTCCAGAATCTGCTTTAAAAAAGGAAGGGTTAGTTTACGCTTGGCGGCCAATGATGCCCTATCCAATTTTTCCAGTAAAGCCCATAACGAAGCCAGATCCCTGTCGTAATGCGTCAGCAAGAAGCGTCCTGCTTGCGGAGCGATTTCAAAACCCATTTGATCGGCTTTGAAGATTAATGCCGCAATCCGGTCGCTGTCGTTTAAAGGCTGTATTTTTAAGGTCAGCCCCCAATTAAGACGGGTTTTAAGATCGGGCAGCTCAATGGCAATATTGTTGGGCGCAGAAGATGCCGATACGATCAGTTTGTGTCCCCGCTCACGGTGTTTATTAAAAAAATTAAAAAATGCCAGCTCCCAGGCCGGGTTACCGGCTATGCATTCGATGTTGTCGAAACAAACCACATCAAACTCATCGAGTCCTTTCATTATCGAGGGATTAGGCTGTCCAGCATTCGATAAATCAAAATAGAACGAACTGAGATTTTGATTCTGCGCGTGGTGGCAACAAGCTTGCAGCAGATGAGTTTTACCCTGTCCCGGTTTGCCCCAGAGGAAAATTTGCTGTTCGCCCAAGCCTGCAATGCATTGTTGCAAGTGAATGACGATTTCCTGATTGCTGCCGGGGAAGAAATCATCGAAAGTCAGATTGGCCCGAAATTCAAATTGTAATGGGAGCTGCTGCGCCATGGTCAGTTCTATTTTCCCGCAAGGCGCACATAAAATGCGGAGCCGAAAAACAGCATCAGGCTGAACATAACTTCAAGCGATGCATACAGCCGCTCGTCGGCGTTAACGTAAGCTTCGGCGGTGCCGTGGAGGAAATAGATCAGGCTGACGTAGGCTGCCCACGCGCAACTTTTAGGCTTACGATCCAGCAAGCCGCGCATCGGCAGCAATAGCGGCGTAACGGCGACCAGTAAAACCAGCGCCACCGGAAAGCGGGTAGACGGCGCAAGCACGGTATTCCAAAGCATCAGTAAGGCGAATAGCCCGAAAAAACCGGCCAGGGCGATGATGTAACAGTAAATCGGTTTTATGGTCATGAATGTAACTATTAATAATGGAACACGGATACCGGTAATTAGAAAGGTTTTTTTGCACTAGTTGCCAAGCTGGAATCGTTATACACAACCAGCCCAAGAGTCGTCATACCGGCAGGGATGCCGGTATCCAGCGCCATGGACGGCAACTTTCGCTTCACGCATATTGCTTAGAAGCGCTGGATGTTTGCAATCTTTCACATCCCTGTGACTGGATTCCGGCATCCATGCCAGAATGACGGTATCCCAGACACTGGTGTATAACGATGAGAGCTCCAGCTTAGGAACCAGCGTAATCTGTTTTACGCTCATGCTAATTGCTTCAGTTGAAGCGCGGCCTTAGCTAATCGTATACCAAGCGCTTTGCACAAGGTTCTTTCCTGTTCGCTCAATCCCGAATGATTCATCGATACGTGGCTGGGCCCATAGGGCGTGCCGCCTGTCGTGGTTTCGCGCAACGCATGCTCGGTGCTCGGCAAGCCCAGTATCAACATGCCGTGGTGCAGCAGCGGCAACATCATCGATAACAAGGTGCTTTCCTGACCGCTATGCATGCTGCCGGTTGAGGCGAATACGCCTGCGGGCTTGCCGGACAATGCGCCTGAAAACCAGATTTCAGTAGTGCTGTCGATAAAGTATTTCAGCGGCGCGGCCATATTGCCGAAATGTGTTGGGCTGCCCAGCGCCAGACCGTCGCAGGATTTTAAATCATCCAGGGTAGCGTAAAGCGCACCGTGGGCGGGAATGCTTTCTGCGGTTTTTTCACAGACCGTTGAAACATCGGGGACGGTTCTGAGTACCGCTTCCGCGCCGTCAACCAATGCAACTCCACGGGCGATATAATTAGCCATATCTGCGGTGGTGCCATTGCGGGAGAAATACAGAATCAGGATTTTCGCCATCAGCTTAAGTCTTAAAGAATAGCAAGCACAGCTTCCGGCGGACGCCCAACCGCCGCCTTACCGTTAGCAATAACAATAGGCCGCTCGATTAAGATAGGATTGTTCACCATCGCCGTTATCAGCGCTTGCCGATCCAATGCGGCATCGTCCAGACCATTGGCCTTATATTCGACTTCGTTCTTGCGCATTAACTCGCGCGGCTCCATGCCCAGTTTTTGCAGAATATCGTCCAGCTCCAAAGCGCTGGGAGGCGTTTTAAGATACTCGATAATCTCCGGCGCTATGCCTTGCTCTTGCAACAGTTGCAAGGTTTGCCTCGATTTTCCGCAACGCGGATTGTGATAGATTTTTACACTCATGGTTCACCCGCTCCTCAAATTAAAAAAGCTATAATAGCATTTTTAACAAAACTCACGCGTTGGAATAGGCAATAACAATGATGGACACAGCAATGGATAGAATCAGACAATACTGGCTATTAGCGCGGTTCGATAAGCCTATCGGCATCCTGATTTTATTGTGGCCTGCACTGTGGGCGCTGTGGGTTGCCAGCGACGGCAAGCCGGATTTGCTGGTTTTGACCGTTATTTGCCTAGGCGTGGTATTGATGCGGGCCGCCGGTTGCGTGATTAACGATTACGCCGACCGCGACTTCGACCCGCATGTGGAGCGCACCAAGCAACGGCCTATCGCCACTGGCAAAGTTAAGCCCAAGGAAGCATTGATCGTTTTTGTCGTGCTGTGCCTGTGCGCTTTCGGCCTGGTTTTATTGCTGAATATCTACACCATCCTGCTGTCGTTTATCGCCGCGTTTTTGGCCGCCAGCTACCCGTTTATGAAGCGCTACACCCACCTGCCCCAAGCCTATTTAGGCATCGCTTTCGGCTGGGCCGTTCCGATGTCGTTTTCCGCGCAGACCAACAGCATCCCGCCCGTAGCCTGGGTGATGTATCTGGCCGTCGTATTATGGGCGTTGGTTTACGACACCATGTATGCGATGGTCGATAAAGACGATGATTTGAAAATAGGCGTCAAATCGACCGCCATCCTGTTCGGCGCTTACGACCGCCAAATCATGGGCGGATTACAGCTCGTCATACTCGGCCTGTTGATTGCCGTAGGACAAATGGCGCACACTAGCTGGCCTTATTACGGCGGTATTTTAATTGCGGCAGGCTTGTCGGCTTATCAGCAAAAATTGATTTTTCACCGGGAAAAAGTGCTTTGCTTTAAGGCGTTTTTAAACAACAACTGGTTTGGCTTGGCCGTGTTTGCAGGCTTGGTAGCGGATTATTGGCTGCGATGGTAGGTCGGTCAGGCTTTTATGCCCGACATCTACTTTAATCTAGTGTCTAATTGCATTAATACACGCCTGTATTATACTTACTCTAATCTTGTTGAGATTGGAGTGGACCATGTCACGAAAAGCGCTATCAGTTAGTAGCACAGCGAAAGAGATGCAGGAGCTTAAGCGACTGAGCAA
>JANYKK010000213.1 GCA_025361585.1 Methylobacter sp.
TTGCCCGTCTTGGTTGTAGGTGCGTTGTTGTTGGCTACCGTCTGCCCACGTCCACACGGCGACACTGCCGTCAGGTTGATAGCGGGTGTTGTTAAGCCACGCTTTGCCGTTAAGCGATAGCCGTAACCTGATGACAAAAGCCGAAAATGTCGGGTTACGGCTATCGCCTAACCCGACCTACAGGGCTAGTTGAAAACGGATTTTAAAAAGTTAATGGTGATAGTCATCACCAAAGTGTTGTTTATTTAAACTCACCCAAAATACACCAAATCTGGACAACACAATATTATTAAAATAGCCGCTCTAAGTTAAATTTACCAATACGTTCACCATCCATATTGAAATTTCCAGCGGGGGCAATTCCAGCATCATCATAAGTATTTAACATATATCCAAGTGGCTCTTCTGCCCTGCCATAAACGAACGTTTTGTAACAACGCCTATCATTACCATCATAAATGAACTTGAATTTCACAAGTTGGATTTTATTCCCATCAATAATCTCATATTGAGTATTTGTAATAATTCTATCCAACTCGTCATAAAAAAATTCTTTTATTCCAATTGGAGTAATGTGGTCTGTTCCAAATAAAACCACACAACTATACTGCCCATCTTTGCGATTTTCATATAGATAGTCCCTTATAATTCGGTTATCATCATTAACCCATACATGACGAATTACCTTGTCATTTTGGTCACGGTAATAAATAATCCGATGGGGGCAATACTCGTCTGGTTCAAATATCTCTGTGCTAATCATAAAATATTTACTTAGGGAAAGTTACCAAAAGGCTTTTTTGGTGGAGCTGCATTAGCCCAATCATCAGCCTCATTGTTATATGAGCATTCTTGTGCTTTAGCAGATGCAATAGCTTCTCGAAGTTTTCGCTGTACCTCTAAATATTTTTGTATGTGTCCCTGCCATGAACCATATCCGTCAGGATGAGGATTTTTTAGACCATTATATTTCGTATACAAGTCATGCTCATCCATAAGTAATCTTTCATATCTTATTTCAATATCATAAACCAACCCGTCAATGATTCCTTGGATTTCAGAACAATCTTTTTTACCGCCTTCGCATTGTTTGGGTTTATCGAAAATAGCCTCACCGCCTAGAATACTTTCTGCTGCGCCGAGAATGCCACCAAGAATGCCACCAGCTTTTGCCCCTTCTTTAGCACCTGTTATAGCATTAGTTCCTTTTGGATCAACCAATTTAACAGGATTCCCACCGACATACCCATAAGTATTAATCCCCCCACCCAAGCCAATCGGATCACTTTCAACATACCGCCCTGTTCGTGGGTCATAATCTCTAAAGTAATTGTAATGTAAGCCTGTTTCTTTGTCGTAATACTGCCCTGCAAAGCGCAGGTTGTAGGTGAAGGCTTTGCCATCACCGTCTGGGTCTTCGTTGGCTAGGGTTGCGCCGAAGGGGTCGCTGTTCCATCGCCATATTACACGTTTTTTGGAGTCGGTGATGACTCTGGGTGTGCCTAGGTGGTCGGTGTGGATGGCGTAGGGGGTGTTGTTTTTGACGGTGGCAATAGGGAGGTTGCCTAGCCAGACGGTTTCTTGTTGGGGGTTGCCGTTGGGGGTGTATTCGCCGATGAGTTTGCCTGTTTCATCGTAGGCGAAGAGGAGTCCACTGGCGGTTTGTGGGTCTTTTTCTGGTGTGTCACGGTTTTGGCTTGTGGTACAGGTGACGGTTTTGCCTTTGTCCTCGCCTTCATCTTTGTTTTTCTCTGAATCAGAACCTGTTTTGGAGTCGCTTTCTTTGCCAACTGTGTGAATATCAGCGTTTTTGCTGTTGTCATTAGAACGGTTGTTGCAGTTAATGGGAGAGGCTTTTTTGTACACCCTTTGTCCTAGGGCGTTGTGTCGATATTGGGCGGTTTTGCCATTATCAACCGCAACAAGACGATTTTGTGCATCATAGCGGTAGCTGTGGGCGGTATCTTGTAGGATGTTGCCGTTAGCATCGTGTTGATAGCTTTGGTAGTTTTTGCCTGTGCTTGATAGGAGGCGGTTGCTACTGGGGTCTATGGTGTAGTCAGTAACGCCACCGTTGTCTTGTTGTTGAGTACGGTTGTTGTTGGGGTCGTATTGCCAGTGTTGGCTATTGGCGGCAATCAGGCGATCGGCGGCATCGTAGTTGAGGGTAAGCGTGGTTTGTGGGTCTATGAGGGCGGTAATGTTGCCCACGCTATCATAGTTTAGGGTGCGTGGATTCCCGCCCAGTGTTTGGCTAATGAGTTGCCCGTCTTGGTTGTAGGTGCGTTGTTGCTGGCTACCGTCTGCCCACGTCCACGCGGCGACATTGCCGTCTGGTTGATAGCGGATGTTGTTAAGCCACGCTTTGCCGTTGAGTTTGAGGCTGGTAATGTTGCCGTTTGTATAGCCGTAAGTGACGTTGAGTCCTGAGGGGTAGATGGTTTCGGTTAGTCGCCCTACGCTGTCATAACGGTAGCGGGTGGTTAGGGTGCGGTTGCCATCGTTACCTAACAGGTTGATGGTTTGTAGTTTGGCGGTGATGCGTCCGTGTGGGTCGTATTGCCACGCGGTTGTACCGCTAGGGTCGGTGAGGCTGGCTAAACGTCCAATGCCGTTGGGCGCGGTGTCGTATTGGTAGCTGATGGTTGTACCATCGGCAAAATGGCTTTCAATCGGGCGGTTGTTGGCATCGTAGCGGTAAGTGGTGGTTTGTCCATTGGCATCGGTACGACTGAGGAGGTTGCCTGCTGTGTCGTAGCTGGCGGTGCTAATACCTGTGTCAGGGCTGTGTTGTTCGATGCGGTTACCCAGTCCGTCATAAACGTAGCGGGTAGCGTTGTTGTTGGGATCATCGATTTGGGTGGTGCGGTCGCTGGCATCGTAGTGGTAATGCGTTGCAGCGTTGGTCGGATCGGTGTCTTGGCTGAGTCGGTTAAGGCTGTCGTATTGGTAGTGGGTGACGCGCTGTAAGGGGTCGGTAATCTGAGTCAGGTTGTCGTTGTTGTCGTATTGGTATTGGGTCGTTTGCCCTTGTGCGCCCAGTGTACGGCTGAGACGGGCAAAGCCATCGTATTGACGTTGCAGGGTTTTGGTGACTGTGCCATTGGGGTTTTTCCAGTCTTCGCGTAGACGGTTACCCGTTGCCCCTAAGGTGTAAGTAAGGCTGTCACCCTGACTGTTCTGTAAGCTGACCAAACGATGTGCGGCATCATAACGATAGTCGATATGGGTGTTATCAGGTTGGATAACGGTCAGTAACGCACCTGTTTTGTCATAG
>JANYKK010000221.1 GCA_025361585.1 Methylobacter sp.
ATACATAGAAGCTGGCATTTTGATGGTGACGATGGTTTGGCGACTAAAGTTTTCCATCATGCCAGCTTTTTCTTTTTAATTCATTTGTTTATCGCTTAAGTAAGTGCCATTCGGGTCAGGGTTTGTAATTAAGCTTCTATATTAAGCGTCGCATAAGTTTTCGCGCTCAAATTTGGCGTATCAACTGAATTTGCGCTTGCATTAAATGCACGAACTTTTGAGACGATTAATACTAAACTGGTAGACTGGTTTCCATTCAACTGCTGTCACTAGCGATCTAAATGTAGTCGTCTGCAATTGGCCCAGACTGTGTCAAAACGCAAAAAAACTTTTCAGCTACATTGCCAGACCGCAAAGAAAAAGCCATAAAGTAGATTCATAATGATTTGGGGATTACCCCCAAAATTGGGTACATTCCGGATATTGCGATTGTGTAGCCCATTATGTCCGTAAAAACCCACTTTGAATGATGATGCAAGATGGGGTTTTCAGGCCCTTATTGCTTCAATCATGGCTGGGGAACCCAATAGTTTCATGACCCGTTTCATATTGTAGGCCAGTACCTGCAGACTCATTTCCGTACTGACATTTTTCAATTGTTTGGTCAGGAAATGAGTTGCCCCCATCCAGGCTTTAAGGGTACCAAATGGATGTTCCACCGTCTGGCGTCGAATCCGCATGCTGTCCGGTGCTTTGTCCAGACGAGTCTGCATGGCTTCCAGCACGTCTTCATGCTCCCAACGCGTCACTCGCCTTTCGGTGCTGGGCGTGCACTGGGCCTTGATGTCACACTGCTGGCAACATGAACTCCAATAGCGATGCAGGTTCAATCCATGCTCGATCCTGGATGAACGCCAGATCAGGGCCTGCCCGGCAGGGCAGCGATATTCGTTGTTTTCGGCGTCGTAAATAAAATCGGCCTTATCAAATCTTCCAGCCGCCTTGGCTCCAGAGGTTTTGCACTTGGGAACCAAGGCGGTGATACCGGCTTCATGGCAGGCGAGAATTTCTTCGCTCTTGAAATAGCCCCGATCGGCAATAACCGTGAGATCTTGGACATCCATTGCCGTGCGGGCTTGCTTAGCCATCGAAGTCAGCTGATCTCGGTCAATACCGACATTGGTTACCTCATGGGCGACAATCAGGTGATGCTTCGTATCGACTGCGGTCTGAACATTGTAGCCAACAATACCCGTGCCACGGGTTTTCATGGAACGGGCATCCGGATCAGTCAGGGAAATTTGCTTATCCTCTGTTTTGTTAAGCTGGACTTCAATTTCCTTAAGGGTTTTCATCTGCTCTTTGAGAGCCGCGATTTTATCGTGTAGGCGCTCAGATTTGGCTTTTGCAACAGTCGGTTCTTGTCGATCAGCAGTATCGAGTGCCGTTAGATAGCGGTTGATGCTCGACTCAATTTCTTCCATTCGCCGTTGCAACTTGGCGCTGGTGAAGTTCCGATCCCGATTATTGACGGCTTTGAATTTGCTGCCATAGATAGCGATCAATGATTCTGCGAATAAACCAAGCTTTTGACATAAAACGATAAATTGACGGCAGACACTCCGTATTGCTTTTCCGTTTTCCTTACGGAAGCGTGCTATAGTTTTAAAATCCGGTGTCAATCGCTCAGTGAGCCACATGAGTTCGACATTGCGTTGCGCTTCTTTTTCAAGCCTGCGACTGGATTGGATGCGGTTCAGGTAACCGTAGATGTAAATTTTCAGGAGAATGGCGGGATGATAAGCGGGTCTTCCAGTGGCGGCTGGTTCTACACCCTCAAAACCAAGGTTTGCTAAATCCAGCTCATCGACAAAAACATCAACAATACGCACGGGGTTAGCATCACTAATATAGTCGTCAATACTTTCCGGTAATAGCGTGGTTTGTGTACGGCATTCGCCTTCAATGAAACGTTTCATCCGCTCACTCCCATCAATATATTGATGGCTATTATACCAAATGCCACGTTTTGACACAGTCTGGGCCGAACAGAGACAGTCAATACCTGATGCAGCAGAGGGATATTTTAGAAGCTACTAGGTCAAATCCATAGTTTTACACATAAATAATTATCTATAACTCGTTTTACAATGTTTATAGCCATCGCATTCGACTGATTTTGTCCAAGTCGTTCTCCCTTGTGGTAACCGTGTTGTCTCAGGCGCAGCTTCAATCCTGGCCACTTCATCATTGTTAGCAACAAGTGTTAACACATTTTTATCTTGTGTCATCCGGAAAAGCTTTAACGTATTCATTCCGATCAGCACTTCATCGAGATGATCATTTGTAGCAGCTTCAAGGTTTCTCAGCTCTAAATTACCAATTTTGAAACTATTAATGCGGGTCAGATGTTGAACGGCCAGGCCATTGGCCGTAGTGGTCTGGAATGCTTTGCCTTAAGGCAGCCTCGCTGCATAAGACAATTTTGTGGGAATAACTGTATGTGTTGCGCCTGTATCGACTAAAAAAGGCATAGGAATATTATTGATTAAAAGCGTTCCCCGATAATGTCCGTTCGCATCTGCCGGAATTGCAACACCTTTGGGCGTTTGGGAAATAGGCTGTCGATTTTCGAGGGGAGATTGACTGACAGTTGGCGGTAATGAAGGCTTTTTGAAGAAGTCACTAAACTCAAGAGGCTTTTGATAGGAAATGAGATGTCCCTTAACAGGCTCAAAGTTTGCTATTAATCTACTTTTGGCTGTTTCTAACGAAAAATCTGATGTTGCTAAAAATATAAATGCGATGCAGGAGAAGTAAAAGGAAATAAGAAAAAAGGCTTTTTTAAGTTTGGAATGTTTTTTAACCGACGCTGGTCGACGAATTTCAACATCCATCACTTCTTTGTATTTTGTCCAGTAATAACGGTCTTTTAAGTCCATTTAATCTCCAGAAAACCTAATTTATTGGCTCATTTTGGCTGATATTAGCATGACTCTAAGTTCAAACATAAATGGTTTGTCGATAAAGCGATCGCTTCATTGGATGATAAAACATCTTCTAATAATGGCTTAATTTTTGCTAATTTATAGTTGTTTTTTATATTTAACAGAGATAAATGCCAAATTTATGGCGTTTTTATTACAGAATGTGCAGCATTTATTTGCCGCTTCGTAATTTTAAACATTAAGGGTGAATATTATGAGTAGTATTTCAGGATTGGGTTCAGTCGCGCAAACGTGGCTTACTCAGAAAGTTAACGGCGCAAAAAATGGAGATAGCGATGGAGATAAAGATGGCTCATCGGTCTCTGGCGCAGGCGGAAGTCACCAGGGTGGTACGTTTATGCAGGATGTCATGCAATCACTTCAGAGTTTGGGTCTGAATTTATCAGGTGCTAATTCGAGTGGCACGCCTGCTGCAACTGACGCAACACAAGGTGTTTCAGCAACGTCTAGCGATGTGGGGCATGCATTGCACACTTTTTTGCATGATTTACATCAATCCCTCAGGCAAAGTGGAGTAGCACAGCAACAGTCATCGAGCACAGATAGTAATGCGCCTTCTTCTGTTAAAAGTGGATACAGCGATCTTGCATCCAATTTACAAAATTTAATTGGTTCGATTAATAATCCCAGCGCTACTCCTGCGTCTAGCAGTACTGATCCAGCAGTAGCGACCGCAGTAAATAATATAACAGGGGTTAACGCAGTTAGCGGGGCTGCAGAAACTAATACAACAAAACTTCAGACAGATTTTTCTAATCTTCTGAGTGCGCTTGGCGAAGGCTCCTCGTCATCAACAACGCCAACATTGAAAGATTTTTTAAACAAAATGGCCAGTAATGTAGGGCAAGGTGGACCAGGCTCAATTGTTTCAGTGAAAGCTTAAAAGGCAAACTAGGAAAAGGTGTTTTACGCATGTAATATGGATTGCATGCACGAAACACCTGATCCATTTAAACGATTGTATCTATAGCATTTAGACTACTGTTCGAACCGCCTGAAGCATTAGTCGTTGCGGTCGATTGGTTTGCTGTGCTTTGCTGAGCCTGTGTTTTCATTTGCAGCTGCATCTCAAGCATCTGAATTTCAGCTTGGAGCATCTGAATTACTTGCTGCTTCGTTTGTGCGTTATCAGTCTTGCTTGCCTGCTCTTTCACAATTTCCTGTTGAAGCTGCTTAATCTGATTTTGGACCTGCGACGAACCGCTGTTGGACGTAGATATATTAGAAACACTAATGGTTGAAACGGCTGAAATAGTCATGGCGATACCCTCCAATTTATAAACCTTTCACAGTGTTCTATCGGCTGATTGTCGATTTTCCGAAGTCATATTTTCAACCATCGCAATTTAAATTGTTTGTCAGTATAGGTATTGTGCACAACTTGACGCTTACAGAGCCATACCCCATCATGCTTTGTGTTAGTCGCGTATTGATAACAATCAATGCGTGTTCAACAAAAATGATATTCAACCAATTATCTTGAGAGCGTGATTATGAAAAAAACTTATGTTGGCTTAGTCTTAGCCGCAAGCATGGCTGTTGCTTCCGCACCATTGTTAGCGGAGGTTGTACCTGCTCCGGAGCATCCCGCAAATATTACTGCGCCTGCCACAACACCCGCTGAACATCAAGAAGCCGCTACGCTTCATAAAAAGCACGCTGAGCATCACAAGGGTATGGCTGCACACCACAAATCACTAGCTGAAGAGTACAAAAAAGCGGGACATAAAGAATTACACGAGCATCACGAAAAACTATCTAAACATCATGAAGCTTTGTCTAAAGAGCATGAAGCAACAGCTGCTACACACGAAAAGAAAGCCAAGTAATCTGAGTTACACAGGGCAAATCCTTGGTTTGCCCTGGTTATTACCATCTGGGATAGGCGTTATAGCCGTAGTTGTATTGGTTGTAATCTCTGTCTCTGTCATACATAGCTTCTTGCTGACGCACCTGGTACTTTAGAGCTTCGTCATACTGCATGATTTGCTGAGCTTCCCTATAATCCCCTTCCCGCACTTCATGCATGACATCAGCTTGCTCTTGCGCATTGATATTGGCTATTTCCCTGTAAGCCATTTCGTCGGCATGATCGTAGCCATAGGCCATAGCACTACCGCTGGCACAAATCATTATAAAGCCGATAATTACTGTTTTTTTCATTGTAAAAATCCTTGCTCAGAAGTTAATGGAAGCTATTAAGTTGGTAATACTTTCACATAAAATTGCTGAACAGATGCTTAATAATTTTGGACTATTTATCCTGTATATGAGAATACAATTTAGGCTGACGTTAACGTGCTATAAGCCTTAATTATGGATAAATTTAGTTTGTTCGTTCAATATTCAACATGAATGAATATATAGTTAACGTGAATCACATCAAAAAACTAACTAACCACAATAAATCGGTTTAAAGTAAAATAACTCAATTAATATGAGGAGTAACAATGACTGACCTTCAGAATAAAACACCAGAAGAACTACAAAAATAATTGCCGCAGCACAAGCGCAGTTAGAAGTTGCACAACGAAATAAGCATAAACAAGTTGTTGCGCAAATTAAAGAGCTGGCAGCTTCAATCGGTATAACCGTTGAAATCCACGAAGATGGAAAAAAAATTAACAAGAAAGTTGCAGCTACGGTTCCACCTAAGTACCGCAACCCAAATGATCACTCAGAAACATGGACAGGTAGAGGATTGCCACCAAAGTGGTTAAAAACATTAATTGCCTCTGGTCACAATAAAGATGAGTTTATAATCAGCAACTAAAACTAATTCATTGGCAAATGAAAACATGCTGGTTGTAAAACTCTGGATTTTATCAAACAGCTTAAAAAATGAGTCTTAACTGAGTAGGACATTGACTGTCTCAAATCGACCCAAAATTGGCTTTTGCAGTAGTTTTTTGAGCGATTGGTTAGGACAGCCATAACGATAAAATAAAATCGTATATTAACCGATACGAGAAGATATACAGTTAGCGTTTTGAGGAGACTTGCTGAGTCAGTTGACTAGAAAGTATCGATCAGGGATGATAAAAATATATGGGCACTTGTTAAGCTTCATTGAAACGTTGCGTCGGTTTGATTGTACGAGAGTGGACTCTATCCAATATTCTGATTACCAACCATTTACAGCGAGTGACAAGGTTTATCCGATGGCAGTGCTAAGATCAATTCATGTTTAAGGTATTCTACTCATGGCAGTCAGACTTGCCATCACCCACGAATCGCGGGCTGATCCTTAATGCTCTAGAGAAGGCGTGCAAGAGGCTACGATCTGAAAATAGCATCGTGGTCGAGCCGACAGTGGACCGTGATACGCTTGATGTAGCGGGGGCGGTGAATATCGCAGAAACCATCTTTTCAAAAATTCTCGATGCCGACGTCTTTGTTGCAGATGTTTCTCTAATTAACACTGTCCCACAAAACAATGCGGCAATTGTGGACGGTTTGTATCCAAACCACAATACACCGCAGCGACCAACACCGAACCCGAATGTGCTTCTCGAACTTGGTTATGCCAAGCGGCATCTTGGTGATGAAGCAATCATACTTGTGGCCAACAGTTACTACGGCAGTATTGAGCAGCTTCCGTTCGACTTGCGGGGTCTTCGCACTCTCACTTATACAGCGAAACCAGGTGATGCCCCAGCGTCCGAAAGAGCGAAACTGATACGATCTTTCGAGGCAGCAATCACGAGCATCGCTTCCGTAGTTCGCGGCGATCCCGTCTTGGCAATGATACACCCGAAGACACTGAATGTTGCTGGTCAATCCGAAGGAATGCTCCGTGAACTAATTAAGGCGGCAGGTAAGCAATTCGATCCAAGGAATATCACAGAAAACGAGTTAAAGTTGGTATGTAATTCTATTGATCCAAATGGGCAAGCTCCTCTGATTATGGGACGCGATGCGTCGGGGAAAGATTTGTACGCCAACTGGATCGAGTACCTATCTTAC
This sequence comes from Methylobacter sp., assembly GCA_025361585.1. Classification (GTDB taxonomy): domain Bacteria; phylum Pseudomonadota; class Gammaproteobacteria; order Methylococcales; family Methylomonadaceae; genus Methylobacter_A. The sequence goes on from JANYKK010000221.1 coordinate 6,915, forward strand.
TGGCGGGATCGAAGCCGAAACTTTACCACCGACATCCTGGTTTTTTCACCCTTCCTCAAAAGAGAACATGTCGCATTGCTAGCCCTTGTCGAGCAGTGCTCGTATTTTGCTCAATTGCGCAATCTTGGTGGTCAACCAGTATTAAACGCAAACCTTGATTGGCTATCGAACAGCATCTGGAAATACGTTGACGCGACAAGAAAACTTAGAGACTATGCTGATAAAGTATTGGCACGCCGTGCCGCGCCGTTTTAAGAACTGATTGCAAAAATCGCATCGATAGCACGAACCGGCTGAATATGGGTCATAGAAATCCTCCTTCGACACAGCCCTGAATGGCTGTTTTCAAGGCTTCATTTGACTTTCACTTGAAATTTCCGACAGACTGTTTTTGGCCGACAAGTGACCGTCAAGTTTGATCAAAAATGGAATGTAGTTAACCTTGCAGGCTTGTCATTTCTTTTAGGTGTTTATTGAGGCTGTCGTAGTCAGGCAGGGGCAAAATAATCGCTATTGACAGCTTTCTGGCGTGTCCTTAAAATACTACACAATCTGTTACACATGATTGCCAAGAAAGCGTTGTAAACAGACCAGGATAAGAGGAATTACTCCTTTTAATTCAATAAGATAGATATGCCATATTAAAATTATGGATATGCGTGGAGGTTCAAATCCTCTCCTCGGCACCATCAAAAATCACAAAACTCCGCACTGCTCGCCGGGCAAATCCCAACACAACTGCCCACATTTTACATGAAAAGCACCCTTTAGTTATCATTTTTATGATTACCAACAAGTCAGTACGCTTAAAAAACAGATAAAAACAAAATCCAAATCAAACTCCTTCTCGCCATTACTCATTATTTCCCGGCTATCGATAAAACATACGGCAACAGAACGGCCGCTTAGATCGCCTCACCGGCAATCCCTTGCCTCATCACACCGCCAAATTCATGACACCACCCAGTCAGCAACGGATATAGAATGCATAAAATATTGATTATTATATATTTTTTAAACAATGGCATAGCCTTCGCTTTAGTTATTGCAACGTAATAGTTTCAACACACGAGGAAGCAGTCATGGTCGAAAAATCAGCAAACTTAGCGATTATCAGCAATAACACCTTTGAAGCAACAAAGGCGGTTAACCTCCATAATTATGACATCAGCAGCGCCTTACAAACGACGCTGGAATTTAATGAGCTGATCTCAATTTTCAGCAGCAAAATCGCCGAGAAAATCCCTCATAGCGCCTATGTTTATATTAATACGGAATTCGGGCTGGAGGTAAAAAGCGGAGTTTTTACACGACACTCCTGCAACTACGCGCTTAAAGTCGAGCAACAACAACTGGGCGAATTAAAACTGATGCGCAACCATAAGTTCAGCGATGCTGAGCTCCAGTTATTGGAAACGCTGCTTTGCTGCTTAATTTATCCGCTGAAAAACGCCACTTTATTTCATCAAGCCTTAAAAATGGCGTATACGGATCCACTAACCCAAACCCACAACAGGGCTTCGTTTAATGATTCCATTGCTCGGGAAATGAGTCTTGCAACACGTAATGCCAAACACTTATCGGTCATTTTCTTTGACATTGATCATTTTAAAACCATCAATGATACCTACGGTCACGATTGCGGCGATATCACTCTGGCTTCCAATGCAAAATGGATAAAAGAAAGCCTAAGGGATAGCGATATTGTTTTCCGCTATGGCGGTGAAGAATTCGTGATTTTATTAAGCGACACCGATACCACTGGCGCAGAATTGCTGGCAGAACGGATACGCGCATCAATTGAGAGCCATACCATAGCTTACGGCATATCGACCATTAAAGTTACGGCAAGTCTGGGCGTCAGCACCTTACGTAACGATGATACCATCGAGTCTTTTATCAAGCGCGCCGATGGTGCAATGTATATCGCTAAAAACAGCGGCAGAAACCAAGTTGTCCTGGCTAAGTAAATTAAAGATGCAGGCCGGATTACACGCTAGGATTTGCCCTGTGAATAAAACCGGCCCACGCCGTTAACGCTTTTCAGGCTTACGGGCTTTAAATTCGGGTTTGGCGGGGTATGCCGGTTTTTCAACTGCCATGCCCGCAAATTCAAACAACAATTCCAGCTCTTTATCGGTCAGCTCATAGAACTCACCGGTTTTCAAGCGCTCCGGCAACACCACCGGCCCGTAACGTACCCGCATTAAGCGGCTGACGGTAACGTCCTGCGACTCCCATAAACGCCTGACCAAGCGGTTGCGCCCTTCGGCTACGATCACGTTGTACCATTTATTCGCGCCTTCGCCGCCGAAAAATATAATCTCGTCAAACTTGGCTATTCCGTCTTCCAGTTCCACGCCCTGTTTAAGTTTTGCCAGAGTGGCCTCGGTAACCTCGCCCAAAATACGCACTGCATACTCACGCTCCACTTGCGTAGACGGGTGCATTAATCGATTCGCCAGTTCGCCGTTATTGGTGACCAATAGCAATCCCGATGTATTGATGTCCAGACGGCCAACGGTTATCCAACGGCTGACAGCCAGTTTCGGCAACTTGGTAAACACCACCGGACGGCCTTCCGGGTCGCGGCGCGTAACCACTTCTCCGACCGGCTTGTGATAAAGCAGCACACGGGTGGGCTGTTCGACGAATTTTTCCCAGTGAACGACCCGGTCATTGACCTGCAAATGATCGCCTTCTTTCAAGCGATCACCCAAACCGACGGGTTTGCCGTTAATCTTTAACCGCCCCTCGTCGATCCAGCGCTCAATTTCCCGCCGGGAACCGATGCCGCCGCGCGCCAGCACTTTCTGAATGCGCTCACCATCTACGGATTTATTAGCATCAAGCCCCCCTCTTTGCAAAAGGGGGGCCGGGGGGGATTTGGCCGCCTTGTTTTCAGTCGGCTGCTTCGGAGACCGGCTCGGTTTCGTCAAACTGCTCCTGCCTTGCTCCATCTCCTGCTTTCTTGCTGTCGTCGATGGCTTCGGGGATTTGTTCGGTGGTTTCTTGCTCTTCACTCTTTACCTGCATGGGTTGTTGCGTTGCGTCTGACGACGGCTCATCTGATGACACACCTAGTTCCTGTATCTCTTGTAACGTCGGCAGTTCACTTAATGATGTGATATTAAAATAATCCAAAAATTGTTTAGTCGTGCCGTATAAGGCCGGCCGGCCCGGCACTTCCTTGTGCGCCACCACCCGAACCCACTCGCGCTCCAACAGCGTATGAATAATGCTGGAACTGACGCCGACGCCGCGAATATCCTCAATTTCCCCGCGCGTAGCCGGTTGCCGGTAGGCGATAATGGCCAGCGTCTCCAACAATGCCCGCGAATATTTCGGCGGCCTTTCTTCAAACAACCGCGATACCCAGCGCGACAGCTCCCGCCTGACCTGGAACCGATAGCCGCTGGCGACCCGCTTTAATTCAACCGGCCTGAACCTATAATCCTCTTTGATCGATTCAATCGCATCCTCAATGTCCTGTATGTCCGGCTGCTCGATTTCAGGAAAAACCTGTTGCAACTGCTTACTGGTCATCGGCCGATTGGCGGCAAATAAAATGGCTTCAACTACACGTTTAATTTCCACGTTAAAATCACGCTGTTCAGTTATGGGGGGCTTGTTCTGAGCCCTTCGACAAGACTCAGGACAGGCTCTTCGGTCGTGCTCGGGACTGATCCAGTCGATGGACTCGGAATAGGCATTGTCGGCGGACGAGGGCTCAACTTCAACTATCGGCAGCGTCGGCGCTGGCGACTCTGACGCGTAATTCGGCAAAAGGTTCTGCCTGGATAATATCGATGAGTCGCTCCTTGCTGAGCTCGAGGATAGCCAGAAACGAGACAACGACTCCGTGTCGACCTTCTTTTCGTATAAATAATTGAGAGAAAAGGAGACTATCCGCTCCTTTAAGGTTTTCCAAAATGGTTGACATTCGTTCACGGACAGATAAAGGCTCTTTGGTAATGTGATGGTGGCTGAGCTGATCGACTCTCTTAAGTACATCCTGAAATGCCAGTAGCATTTCTTTTAGCTGAACATCCGGCAACTGTTGTTCGATGGTTCTTAGCGCCGAAACATCGATGCCGATTTCAAATACATCACGTTCAACTCTGGGCATCTGATCAATTTCTTCAGCCGCATTTTTAATCAACTCGTATTCTTGCAACCGGCGAATCAAGGTTGCCCTCGGATCTTCCTCGTCTTCTTCGGCATCTACCTGTCTTGGCAGCAGCATTCTGGACTTGATTTCCGCCAACAGCGCGGCCATCACCAGGTATTCCGCCGCCAACTCCAGGTTCAATACGCCCATAATCTGGATATAAGCGATGTATTGATGGGTAATTTTGGCTATCGGTATATTAACAATATCCAGATTTTGCCTGCGGATCAAATACAACAATAGATCCAGCGGCCCTTCAAAGGTGTCCAGCAGCACTTCCAGCGCATCCGGCGGGATATAAAGATCGTCCGGCAGCTTGTTAAACGGCGCGCCGTTAACCATCGCAAACGACTGCATGGCCGCGACTGGCGATTCCTCCAAAATCTCAACATCATCCTGATCCATATCAATTAAGTGCCGTCATCGCCTAATGCCTCTCGCTACAACCCGGCAATTGAAAAAAACACTTGCTGCGCAAAATACAAAGGATATTCCAAAATCAAATTCAACACACGCGTGTATAACAATACCAATAAAATAATAAAGCCGAAACGCTCCAGACGATTATATTGCCAAGCCCAATAATTGGGCAAAATGCCCGACAGAATCCGGCTGCCGTCCAATGGCGGAATCGGCAACAAATTAAGCATCGCCAACACCAGATTGATTGAAATACCGGCAACCCCAGTATAAATCAGCGGCAATGAGATGGCTTCGGTTTGCGCGCCTATCGTCACCCCCAACCGGGCTATTAATGCCCAGCCGACCGCCATCAACAAATTAGAAATCGGGCCTGCCAGCGCGACTATCGCCATATCCTGCCGTGGATTTTTAAAATTCCGCGGATCAACCGGCACCGGTTTTGCCCACCCGAAAATAAAACCGGTACCCGAGATCAATAACAAGCCGGGAATGATAATAGTTCCGAGCAAATCGATATGCTTGATCGGATTCAAGGTCAACCGGCCCAACAGCGAAGCAGTATTATCGCCGTATCTTTTTGCCACCCAGCCATGCGCCACCTCATGCACGGTAATCGCAAAAATCACCGGCAATATCCAGACCACGATGCGTTGCAGCAGTGTCAGCTCATCCATCATTTTGTTATCCCAACATCGGCGCAAGGCCTTTGCCCTGCCTGATGATCTCAACACCATTGCTGGAAAATTCGATCATAGTCGTTTGCTCAGACTCGATGATACCGGCATCAATCACCAAATCCAGCTCATGCTCAAGCCTATTCCTGATCTCATAAGGATCGGTCATCGCCTCATCTTCGCCCGGCAACATTAAAGTCGCGCTAAACAACGGCTCGCCCAATTCCTGAACCAGCAATTGGGCGACAGGATGATCGGGAATGCGGATGCCGACTGTTTTTTTCTTGGGGTGCTGCAAGCGGCGCGGCACTTCACGGGTAGCTTCCAAAATAAAAGTGAAGGCTCCCGGCGATAACGCCTTAATCAGCCGGTACGCATCGTTACTGATTTTGGTGAACATCGACACTTGCGCCAGATCTTTGCACACCAGTGTAAAGTTATGTTTATCGTCCAGCTGCCGGATACGGCGGATTTTATCCA
>JANYKK010000276.1 GCA_025361585.1 Methylobacter sp.
CGTCAGAGTGGTCTAAGCGCATCTAAATGGTGCGTTCTGAATGATTTTTCTGTTCATACGCTGACGTATTGGATTACCAGGATTAATAAGCTAACAAAAGACACCATCCCCAGCCCAGAAAAACTATGCAGTCAGAATGACGATCATAGCTGGGCCACTGTGAAAATTGTTGATGACAACAGGAACTCCAAGATCGCTATTTGTATTGGTTCTGCACGCATTGAGGTTACATCCGGTTTTGATAAGTCCTTATTGAACGACGTGCTGCAGGTTGTGACCCGGTCATGCTGAACACAGCTATCCCTGAACGTGTATATATTGCCTGCGGATCGACCGATATGCGCAAATCCATCGATGGTCTTGCAGCTATAGTTAGTTGCCAATTTAAACTCGATCCATTCTCAGATTGCCTGTTCGTGTTCTGTAATCGAGGTTTGGACAAACTCAAGATTCTGCACTGGGACTGCAACGGGTTCTGGCTCTACTACCGGCGACTGGAGAGAGGTAGATTCAAATGGCCAAGTGTCGGAGATGCCCAAACCATAGGTATCAGCCGCCGCCAACTTCAATGGCTTCTCGACGGTTTGACCCTTGAGCAGAGCCATGCCCATTCCGAGGTTTTCACGAGGAAAATAGCCTGAAAACTGGGCATATTTGTTCTCCAAAAAGCAGGAATTGTATGTGTATTTGCCTAAGTAGTATATATGGAAATTGCGGTCCTGAAAAAAGAAAATGCTGAACTGAAGTCCAAGAATATTCAACTTGAAAATGAGAATAAATGGCTCAAAGAACAATTTCTTTTGGCTCAGAAAAAGCAGTTCGGTTCTTCCAGTGAAAAGACGTCGGCGCTGCAGATAGAGCTTGGTTTTAATGAAGCCGAAACGGTAGCTGACTCATCTCCTGAAGTCGTCGAACCCAAGACCATCACCTATACAAGAAAACCTAAATCGGTCGGCCATCGCGAGGAAGTCCTCGGAAATCTGCAGACCGAGGTTATTGAGTATCGTCTTCCGGAAGATGAGCAAGTTTGCTCTTGCTGCGGAGGTCCTATGCATGAGATGGGTTCAGATACTCGCGATGAAGTCGTGATAATCCCGGCCCAGGTTAAAGTTACTAAGCATATTAGCTTCAAATATGCCTGCCGCAACTGCGAACGCAACGAGATAACCACTCCGATAGTCACAGCTCCTGCTCCCAAGGCGTTAATTCCCAAGAGCCTGGCTTCTGCATCAGCAGTGGCATACATTATGAGCCAGAAGTATACCGAGGCGATGCCTCTCTACCGGCAGGAAAAGCATTTCGAGAGGATGGGAATAGAACTTCCCAGAGCGACTCTTTCAAACTGGATGCTCAAAGGCGGAGAGATGCTTGAGCCGATCTTCAATTTTATGCACAAAAGGCTTCTGGACCTTGATATTGCCCACGCAGACGAAACAACTCTGCAGGTTTTGCACGAAGATGGACGAAAAGCTGAGAGTAAGTCCTATATGTGGCTGTATCGGTCCGGGCGAGAAGGTCCGCCGATTGTCCTGTTCGAATATCAACCTACACGAAGTGGAAGTAATCCGAAGCAATTTCTAGATGGCTTCGCAGGGCATCTGCATGTTGACGGCTACTCTGGATATAACGATATAAAATCGGTAACACTGGTCGGCTGCTGGGCGCACGCCAGGCGCAAGTTCGTCGATGCAATCAATGTCATCCCACTCGCTCAGCGCAGCGATCCCAAGCATCTTGCAAATATCGCACTAAAATACATCTCCGACCTCTACGAAATAGAGGAAGAACTCCGTGATGCATCACCCGAACATAGACAAGTTGTCCGAAACGAGCGAAGCGCCGCAATACTCAGTGAGTTCAAAGTATGGTTAGACAAGGAATCTACGCTTACCCTGCCAAAACATATACTCGGTGCCGCTCTTACATACTGCAAGAACCAATGGCCCAAACTGATTGAGTTCTTAACTGATGGACGCCTTGAAATCGATAACAACCGTGCGGAAAGATCGATAAAACCTTTCGTAATAGGCCGTAAAAACTGGCTGTTTTCCAATACTCCGCGAGGGGCAAAGACAAGTGCAATCATCTACAGCATCATAGAAACTGCAAAAGAAAATGGCCTGGATCCTTTCAGCTACCTGAAATACGTGTTCGAACAACTCCCGATAACCCACTCCAAAACAGCAATAGATGATTTACTTCCCTGGAATCCAACAGTCCAATCCCGGCTGAACATGAAACTCAATACCTCTCAATCATAACCAAGTCCCCGAGATATTGATAGGTGTGCGTGGTTGTACGCTTACGTCAGAGTGGTCTAAGCGCATCTAAATGGTGCGTTCTGAATGATTTTTCTGTTCATACGCTGACGTATTGGATTACCAGGATTAATAAGCTAACAAAAGACACCATCCCCAGCCCAGAAAAACTATGCAGTCAGAATGAC
>JANYKK010000285.1 GCA_025361585.1 Methylobacter sp.
CGCAAAGGCTATACCTTGATTCCACTGCAAATGTACTGGAAAAACGGCAGAGCCAAACTGGAAATCGGTCTGGCCAAAGGCAAGCAATTGCACGACAAACGCGCCGCCTCGAAAGACCGGGATTGGCAACGTGAAAAAGGACGGATTTTGAAAAAGGGTTAGGCCCTTTTTGCACCTCTTACCCCTTAAACATTCCCCCTAAACTAAATTCCATTTCCAATGACCACACACCCTAATATCTTGTCTGTAAAAAACAGCCTGCTTATCGTCGTCGATTTGCAATCAAAACTATCCGCAGCCATGCCTGAGGCGGAAGCAGAACTGATGACAGCCAACGCTTCTAGCTTGGTTAAAGCCGCTAGTCTATTAAACATACCGGTGTTGTTAACCGAACAATATCCTAAAGGCTTGGGCAATATCGATAAGGCGATTTCAAGCTTATTGTTAGACTACACCCTAATTTTTGAGAAGACCGGTTTTTCCTGCTGTGCGGCTAATGGCTTTACCGACGCCCTAACCAACACTGATCGCAAGCAAATCATCCTGGTCGGCCAGGAAGCGCATGTTTGCGTTTTGCAGACCGCATTGGAATTGATGCATCATGACTATCAAGTGCATGTCGCCGAAGACGCCATCTGCTCACGCAAAGCTGAACACAAATTCTATGCCTTGCAGCGCATGCAACAGCAAGGCGCAACCATTACCAACTATGAATCAGTGTTATTTGAATGGGTCAGGGATTCTACACACCCTGAATTTAAAAACATTTCAGGATTACTTCGTTAACCCCTATGTCACTTGCAGCATTTATTGAAAAAGTAACCCTTAATATCCCGGTCAGTTTTGATGAAACTATCTCTGTCATTACGGAAAACTACCATTACCAAGCAACAGAATTCAGCAACGGCCTGAATGAGCCGTTATTAGTCAACCAAGCGGGTAGCAACGAAGGCTCCTGCAAGATTTTTGCCTTCGCTCAACTCAACCGGCTCAATCAGCAGCAAACCTTAAACCTGTTCGGCGACTATTACCGGCTGGATGTGTTAAACGATCCAAACGGCACAGGCCACCAGAACATCAGAAATTTCATGCAATACGGTTGGGATGGGATTCGTTTTAAGGGTGTGGCGTTGACAGCCAAATAAACATTAATCCCGATAAAGACATAAAAATTCACCACGAAGGCACGAAGGACACGAAGTTTTTTATCGTTCCCAAGCTGGAGCTTGGGAACTAGCGCGTCTTGTTTTTCTTCGTGTCTTTCGTGGTGAATTCTAACTATCCAAAAATCATGATCGACTTCCTAATCATCGGCCAGGGCCTGGCTGGCAGCTTGCTGGCATGGGAACTTATACAACGCGGCTGCAAAATCGTCATTGTAGATAACGGCCAGGAAAACGCCTCGCAGGTTGCAGCAGGGTTAATCAACCCGGTAACAGGCATGCGTTTTGTTAAATCAGCCGATGTCGATACGCTGTTGCCCGCTGCAAAACACTGTTATTACCAGTTAGCCGATTTTTTCCAGCAAGCGTTTTATATCGAAAAACCGATGCTGCGGATTTTCCGTAGCGACGGCGAATTAAACAACGCCGACAAACGCCTTACCAACCCCGATTATCAAGCCTACCTGAGCGACATCCAGCCGCTGGGCAAAATCATCGACAACCTTGAGACGCCATTCGGCTTCCTGGAACAAAAACAAACCGGCTACCTATTAACCCGGCCTTTATTAAACAGCCTGAAAGCGTTTTTCATTGCCAACGACAGTTACCGGCAGGCCGATTTTGACTATCAAGACATACGACTTGAGCCGTCTTTGCGCTGGCAGGACATCACTCCTAAACAAATCATTTTCTGCGAAGGCTATCAGGCAACGCAAAATCCCTGGTTTTGCGACCTGCCTTTCCAGCCGGTCAAAGGCGAAATATTAACATTGGAACACCAAACCGAATTGCCCGATAAAATCCTCAATTACGGCAACTGGCTGATTCCGCTAAACGATCATCGAATCCGTATCGGGGCAAGCTTCGACCGGGAGAATCTGAACACCCTGGCTACCGAGCAAGGCAAAAGAGACTTGTTAAATGCACTGAGCCAAATCTCACCCGATTTGATACGCTTAACCCTGCTCGACCATCAAGCCAATGTCCGGCCTTGCACGCTGGACAAACAACCCTTTATTGGATGGCATCTAAAGCACGAGCGGCTCGCCATTTTTAACGGTTTCGGCGCAAAAGGCAGCCTACAGATACCCTGGCACAGTCAACGTTTCGCCGACGCGTTATTAAACGGCTCTCCCTTGCCCCATTCCTGTAATATCCAACGTCATTATGAAACGCATTTCACTGGTTAACACCGCGCACGACCTGATCCGGGACATTCTCCACCCCGGCGATATTGCCATCGATGCGACGGTAGGCAACGGCCACGACACCGTATTCCTTGCCAAACAAGTCGGCCCATCCGGCCATGTTTACGGCTTTGATATACAACAACAGGCTATCGATTCAACTGTAGATAAATTACGCCAAGCACAGCTGTCGGATTGCCTAACCTTAATCCACGCCAGCCATGCCGATATGGGCGAAAAAATCCCCGTCGACCTTCACGGCAAAATCAAAGCAATCATGTTTAACCTTGGCTATCTGCCGGGTGGCGACAAGAGCGTCATCACCCAAACCGGTTCCACTTTGATCGCCTTGACTGTCGCCACTCGGATTTTGGCCGTCGACGGCATCATCACCCTGCTGGCCTATCCCGGCCACCCAGGCGGCGACCAGGAAACCGATCAGGTCAAAAACTGGTGCGAACAACTGGATAGGGAACAATTTGAAATCAGCACCATTTATAGCACCGAACACAAAGATACTGCACCCAGGCTTTTTGTGATCCGCAAATGGCAAGACTGCACTATCTACAGAAATGGCGCTTAGACTGGAAAACTGGCTAGGCATGTAGAACAGGAGGCCGTTCGGATTTATAGATGACTCAACAAGCCGTCTGTGGCCTTTGGCAAACACGAAAAGCGAGCACACCGATCGTGCAACGTGCATCAATCCCGCATTAAATTTCAGCACAGAGGTAAAGTTGGCGAAGACAACCTATACCTTTGATTAAAAAATTCAAATAATTTGTAACAATTTCGTATTTACTCCGACCAATGGAACAGGAAGGCAAATATGCTTTTCTGTAATCTCCTTACATTCAATCTACGAGACTCAAATTATGAACAAAAAAACCTTAGCACTTACTCTTGGCGGTGCAATAGCCACTGCATTAACCGCAAGTCCAATGGTTAACGCGCAAGAAAATCCTTTTGGGCTGCAAAAAATCAATGGCGCACAAGTGCTTGCCGAAGCCGATGCAAAAATGCCTGAAGGCGGTTGCAGCGGCAAAATGAAAGAAGGCAAGTGCGGTGAAGGTAAATGCGGCGCCAACAAAATGAAAATGAAAGAAGGTGGCTGTAGCGGCGCCGCCAAGCCTGAAGAAAAAATGAAAGAAGGCGGATGCAGCGACAAGATGAAAGAAGGCGGTTGTAGCGGCAAAATGTAACACCTCTATCAAGCCGCCAGATAATTTTTCTTTTTTCTCCGGCGGCTTTTCACTATTAAAAACTTAGATAAGGAAAAAATTATGTCGCTCATGTGCAATCTAAATGGTCAATGCAGCACCAAAAAAGGCCTATGTATTCATGAAAAAATGATGATGGGCGGTATGATGGTGCTTGCCTTGGCGGCAATCGCCCATTGGGTTTTACACTGGTTTTAAAGTTATTTATAGCCATTGAAGGGGCACAAGTGAATACATTTACTATCAATGGTGCGGGTTTAGGGCTACGCCGAGAGCTTTTACCAGCTCTGGAATCCGGCATTCCTGATGCCATTACATTTTTTGAAGTATCGCCTGAAAACTGGATCGATATTGGCGGCCGGTTGGGTAAGATTTTTCGTGCCTACACGGAGCAACATGTCTTCGTAGCGCATGGCCTTTCCTTATCCATCGGCGGCCCGGCACCGCTGGATATACCGTTTTTATTGCGCTTGAAGGATTTTCTCGATGAACACAACTTCGTGCTGTACACCGAACACTTAAGTTTTTGCAGCGATGAAGGCCATCATTACGACCTTTACCCTATCCCCTTTACCGAGGAATCGGTGCGTCATGTTGCAGAAAGGGTTTATATTGCGCAAGATATTCTTGAACGCCCTATTGCGCTGGAAAATGCCTCTTATTACGTTACGCCCCCGTTAGCGGAAATGGACGAGTTGACGTTCATCAATGCGGTACTGACGGAAGCCGATTGTCTGTTTCATTTGGACGTAAACAACATTTACGTTAATAGCCTTAATCATGGTTACGATGCGACCGCCTTTTTAAAAGGCTTATGCGGCGAACGCATTGTTTATGGGCATGTGGCCGGGCATGACTTGGATAAATCGGGGGTTATTATCGACACGCATGGACAGGCAGCTTGTGATCCGGTTTGGCAATTATTAGAGGTTGCCTATCAGACTTTCGGCGTATTTCCGACCTTATTGGAGCGGGATTTTAATATACCGCCGTTAGCAGATTTGGTGGTGGAAGTCGAACATATCGCCGATTTGCAGCAGTATTACGGTTATAGCTCCGGCAGTGCTCTCGATCGCCGTTCAGGTTGCGATTCGATCTCGGCAACTGCTCCCTGCATTGCTCTACCTGCTGCATCGATACAAGCCGTTGGAGCAAGAACATGATGGCTTTTCAATCCGTGCAGCGGCAATTCTTAGCGCATTTGCGCAACCCTGGGCAACAGCCTTTGCCAACAGGTTTTGCCCCACAAGGCGTGGCGCTCTACACTGACTTGTTATACAACAAATTCAACGACAGCTTAACAACGTGTTTCCCAGTTACTCACGCAATTTTAGGTGAAAAAGCCTGGCAACAACTGCTTAAAAGTTTTATTGCCGGGCATCGTTGCTTGTCGCCTTATTATCGGCAAATTCCCGATGAATTTATCCAGTATTTGCAGACCGAGTGGGTCAATCATACCGATCTGCCCTATTTGCTGGAATTGGCGCATTTTGAATGGGTAGAGTTGATATTGGCAATTACCGATGCCGAACCCGTTGTTCAGTACCAGACTGTGGTTAATGATTGGCTGGCATGCCACCCCGTTTTCGCCCCTGTCTTACAGCTACTGCATTATGCCTATCCCGTACAGCGCATCAATGCAAACTACGAACAGACTACGCCCCCGGAACAGGTAACCCATATTTTAGGGTTTCGAGACAAGGATGATGCCGTGCAGTTTATTGAATTAAACCCTGCAACAGCGCGGTTAGTAGAAATTTTGCAAGACACTGATCACAGCTACACCGTACGCGAAGCAATACAGAAAATCGCCGCTGAATTACAGCATCCGGAACCGTCCGCGCTATTTACCTTTGGCGTTACAACCTTGACGGATTTAATGCAGCAAGGGGCTATCCTGGGTACGAGTTCGGGAATAAACTTAAGTTGAAAACTGAAATTTTCACAGGGGATTAAAATGACCTTTTTAAGCGTATTAATCATTGCAACCTGCTTTCTAGCTTATGCCAACGGGGCGAATGATAATTTCAAAGGTGTTGCCACTTTGTTTGGTAGCGGTACCAGCAGTTATCGCAATGCCATCAGTTGGGCAACATTGGCAGCCTTTATCGGCTCTGTTTGTTCCATTTTTTTAGCTGAAAAACTGCTTAAAAACTTTTCAGGTAAGGGCTTGGTTCCCGATGCTGTCGCACTTTCACCTGAGTTTTTATTAGCGGTGTCAGTCGGCGCTGGCATAACGGTTTTAGTCGCTGCATTAAGAGGTTTCCCCATTTCCACTACCCACAGTTTAACAGGAGCTTTGGTGGGTGCAGGACTAATGGCAGTTGGCACCGACATTAATCTTTCGGTATTGGGTACGGCCTTCTTTATCCCGTTATTGGCCAGTCCTTTAATCGCGATTATCTTGGGCGCTGGTGTTTATTTTTTATTCAGAGCAGTACGCGTTCAACTAGGTATCAGCAAAGAATATTGTCTGTGTGTCGGGCAAACAGAAACCATTGTTCCGATTCCGCAACCCAATTCTTGCTTTGCTGTGTCCACTATCGCTGACATAGAGACAAGTTTTGATAGTGAACAAAACTGCCGGCAACGTTATGCAGGGTCGGTCTGGAAAATCAATAGCCAAAAATTATTGGATAGCTTTCATTATTTGAGCGCGGGAGCGGTTTGTTTTGCGCGGGGCTTAAATGACACGCCTAAAATCATGGCTATTTTAATGTCGGCTCATGCCTTAGGAATGCAATCCGGCTTGCTATTAGTCGGTTTTGCGATTGCCATAGGCGGCTTATTGCATTCACGCAAAATTGCGGAAACGATGGGCAAGAAAATCACCCCACTGAATCATGGGCAAGGATTTTCCGCCAATCTGGTAACGGCTTTTTTGGTTATTTTTGCCAGTCAGTTAGGCGTTCCGGTGTCAACCACGCATGTCTCGGTCGGATCTGTGTTTGGTATCGGGGCGGTTACCCGGCAAGCGAATGTTAAAGTGGTTTCTGAAATTGCGTTGTCATGGTTACTAACCTTGCCGATTGCGGCTTTTTTTAGCGCCTGTATTTACCTATTGCTAAGTTTTTATAAACTGTAAATTCAAAAGAATTAAGGCATTATCATGCTATCAAAAACCAATATTGATAATTTTTTGCAAACACTTTACACCATGGCTTTTTTGGTTGAAGCACGTGATGCTTATACCGGCGGGCATTTATGGCGGGTATCGCAGTTGACCGGGCGTTTAGCGTTGGCTGTCGGATTATCACGTAAAGAAGCCGCTACAGCGGCATTAGGCGGTTTTTTACATGATTTGGGCAAGGTCGGCGTACCGGATGCTATTTTGAACAAAACGGATAAATTGACCGATACCGAATACACGATTATCAAAACCCACCCTGAAGTTGGCGTGCGTGTGTTGCACGGACATCCGCTGACCGGGCTTATTCATGATGCGGTACTGAGTCACCATGAGCGCATCGATGGGCGCGGCTATCCTAGCGGTATTACCGAAGGCGCAATCACACAGGTGGCGAAAATGGTCAGCTTGGCGGATGCGTTTGATGCGATGACCAGCAGCCGTCCGTATCGTGCCGGTATGCCGTTAGAGGCTGCATTGGAGCAAATCGAAATAAATTTAGGCAAGCAGTTTGACAAAAAACTGGGTGAACGGTTTATTGTCCTGGGTCGTGCCGGGGAACTAAACGCTATTGTCGGACATAGCGATGCCGGTATTCCGTTACATAGTTGCCCGATGTGCGGGCCTGTGGTCGTGATTAAACGCGGGCAAAAAGCAGGCGATGCCGTGTATTGCCGGGTTTGCGGCAATGGCTTTCACTTGGCCGAGAAACATGATCATGCCTTACAGCTTGAACCCAGCCATAAAAAAGGCACCCCAGCCGATTTAATGACGGATATAGATTACCCGCTGCTAAATCAACTGATTGAAAATGTCGCACCGTATCTGTCCACCGGCAAAAACCATTGGTGGAATTGGCGCGGTGCGTAAAAAC
>JANYKK010000298.1 GCA_025361585.1 Methylobacter sp.
CGTTGCCCTGCGCTGTTGTAGCTGTGGCTGATGGTCAGCGGGGCTGCGCCGGTGTTTTGGCTTTTTTGGCTGATGCGACCATGGCTGTCGTAGCTGTAACTTAGGCTGCTGTTGTTATTGCTTAAGCTGCACAGGCGGCTGATACCGCCCGTGCAGTTGTCCCAGATGTAGTTGACGGTCTGGTCGTCATAGGCAATCTTGCTGATGCGGTTGAGGCTGTCGTAGCTGTAGGTGACGGTTCTGCCTCTTGCATCGGTGCGGGTTTTGAGGTTTCCGGCGGGATCGTGGTCGGCGGTGGTGACGCCGGTGTCGGGGCTGGTTTGTTGGTTCAGGTTGCCGAGGCTGTCTGTGCTGTAGGTGGTGGTCAGGTTCCGGGGATCGGTGATGGCGGTGATTTGGCCTAGGCTGTCGTAGCTGGTGTCGATCTGTCCCAGGGTGCTGCCAATGATGCTGGGATGGGGTTCGAGCTGACGGGTTGGTTGGTTCAGGGCGTCGAACTGGTATTTACGGATACGTCCCAGCGGGTCGGTGACTTGGGGCAGGTTGCCGTTGGCATCGTATTGGTAGGTGGTGATGGCCGGTACCGAGAAGGTGGCGTTGACTGATTTTGCTTGGTTCAGGCTGACGGTGCAGATGGTGGCGCTGCCGGTACAGGCACCGAACCAGCCTTGGAAGGTGCTGCCGGTTGCGGGGCTGGCGTTCAGGGTAACGGCTGTGCCGGTGGCGAAGTCTGCGCTACAGGTTGCGCCGCAGTCGATTCCGGCTGGTGTGCTGGTGATGGTTCCGGTGCCTGATCCGGCTGTGAAAAGGCTTAAGGTCTTAAATGCCGGTGCAAAGTCGGCACTGACGTTTTGCGACTCTTTTAGGGGTACTGTGCAGGTGGTCGCCGTGCCTTTGCAGGCACCGCCCCAGCTTTTGAATGCTGAGCCGGATGCGGCGGCTGCGGTCAGGATGACGATGCTTTGGCCCTTGAACTCGGCGCGGCAGGTTGTGCCGCAGTTGATACCGAGGGGCAAGCTGGTGATGGTTGCATCTCCTGTTCCTGCTTTGGTTATTTTCAGTTCGGCAGTTTTATCCTGCTCTTTTGGGTTACGGTTTTTGTTATCCGCTTGGGCGAGTCCGGTGGTAACTAGGGTTGCCAGCAGCAAGGCAACCGGCATGCATACAGCTTTTATAGTCGATTTCATGACGGCTCCCTTATTGCGGCAAGGTCAGGCTTTGCAGACGCGACAGTGCGTCATAGACTCGGCTTTGAGTGCGAGCCAGCTGTCCGCTGGGATCGTGTGCCTCTTCTTTGGTTCGGTTACCCATTGCGTCCAGGGTATAGCTCAGGGTGTTGCCCAGGTTGTCTTGGGTTTTTATCAGGCGATGGGCTGCATCGTAGGTATAAGCCAGATAGGCGCCGTCGGGGCGGGTGACGCGGGTGACTTGGCCTGCGGGGTCGTAACTATAGCGGGTGGTTTCTCCGCCGCTATCGAGTGAGGCAAGCCGCTGGCGCAAGTCGTAAGTCAAGGTGGTAACGAGCCCGTTAGGGTCGGTCGTTTCTTCTATTTGTCCGTTGGCGGAATAGCGGCCGATGCGGGTGATGTGGCCGAAGGCGTCGGTGATTTGTTTAAGTTGGCCGCGGCAGCCCAGCTGTCCACCTTGGCAAGCGGCATCGGCGGGGTAATAGTCGTAGGTGGTCAGGTCGGACACGTCGGTGCGCGGGCCGTCTTCGACTTTCTGTAGCAACACGCCGGGGACGGAGGAATAAGTGTAGGTGGTATTCCAACTGCGCGTGGTGTTGGCGGCGGTGTCTGTAACGGTCTTTTGGGTGATGTCGCCTTGGCTGTTATAAGCGTAGGTGGTTTGCTGGTTGGCGTTGGTGATTTGCACCGGCAGGCGTAAAGTGGGATGCCAGACGGTGGTGACGGTGCGGGTTGCCGGGGTGGCCGCTCCTGCCTTAGTCAGGCCTTCGGTGCGGCTGGTTTCCAGGTTACGGGTCAGGTCGTAGCTGTAGTTGGTGCGGTTGCCGTTAAAATCGGTGCGGCTTATGACGTTGCCGTTGGCGTCATAGCTGAGCGCTGACGCTGATGCGCCGCAGCCGGAACCGCCGGGTTGGGATTGGCCTTTGCTTTTGACGACGCCCAATATGCTCTGGAAGCTATAGGTACGTGCAGTGTTAAGGGCATCGGTGACGGTGGTGGTGCCATCGGCGTTGTAAGTCAGGCTCACCCGCTCTGCGCCGCCTGCATGTTCGGTGGACGTTGCGCGGCCTTGGGCGTCGTAACTATAAGTAGCAAAGCGGTTGTTGTTTTCGTCGGTGATGCCGGTTAGGGCGTGAGGGAAAGCGGCGTTTTCGTAATGGTAGGTTTTGCGGCTAGCGTCGGGATAGCTGACGGAGGCGAGGTTGTTGTTGATGTCATAAGTGTAATGATACACGCCTCCGTCTGGATCGGTCAGGGTGTTGATGCGGCTGTTGGCATCGTAGGTGAAGTTTAATTGACGGCCGAAGGCGTCGGTGACGCGCAGCAGCAGACCAGCGGTAGGCGCTATGGCGACGGGTGTCGATGCGTCGCTATAGGCAAACGTTTGCGCGAGGCCAGAGCTATCAGCAATTGAAGTGAGTTTGCCTGTGACGTTGTAGGTTTCAATCTGACTGTTCTCGCCATCTGTCAATTGCCAGCCCGTAATATTTCCACTAGCGTCAGTTAAACGAATAAGTCTGTCGTTGATATCGCCTTCAGTAACCCAAAGTCCCCCAATAAGTTGATAAGAGAACTGTTTGCCGTTTCCACGGGTAATATAAGCAAAACTATATGTACCAGAATCCAATGTGCTGATTTTACGATCATAAGCATGCCGCCAAGATAGTCCAAAACCGCCTTTGGGAGCAAAAACACTACTATGGTAGTAGCGTGTGAAGTTGAGACTATCCGTACCCGCATAGTCTTTTTCGACTTGATATTTTTCGCCAAGACCGATGTGGATGGGGTTGCTAGTGCTTAGATCGCATGGGGAACCAAAATTCTTGGCTGGGGGCGGGACATTCGAGTCATAATAAATATCATAGTAAGGAAAAGGCCCTCTGGTAACTCCGGGCGCATCATGATAATAGTAACCCCAGTGATAATTAGTATCGCCACTAGCGGGAGGCGCGCCATTAGGCCAACCTAGAGGTTTATAATAAACTACTCCGGCGTAGGAATAGCGATCAGGAAAATATGATAATATTCCATTAGCCCAGCCCCACGCGGCTGCATCTTCCATTGATGCGAAACCGGTCTTATAAATTCCTCCATAATAACCGCTAATGGTAGCAAAAGACCCTGCAGCTTTTGAATACCCTGGAAAGGCGCAAGAAATAATCAGACAAAGCAGAGTTGTCAATTTCAAACATAGATCGTAGGCACTATTACTGCAATCACCCCCTACGCTACTATTTTTGCCATTGAATACTAATAATTTCCAGTTCGGTTGCTTTTGTGGCTGGGAATGTCGTGCCATATTTATGCCTAATAAATTGTCAATTTGATAAAAACAGCAGATTGCGCTCCGGCAATACGGACTCTGTATTTCCTACGATAATCCTATCGGCTTCTTAATCGAAGGATACCGGTCGAAAAATCCAGCATGATTGAGCGGGTTAAGCGACGGCTTCATTGTGACTCAAAAAAGCGCCCACGTATGCCAGCCAAAGCTGATTTTTCTGTAAGCATAAAAGCCACAGGCGATCCTAATTAGATGTGGAGATTGAATTGCAATGGCGCAGATGCCGAGCCAGTGTTCCATTATGAATGAAGCACATAGCTCAGGGTGAAGGGCCAAGTTCAGCCATGTAAAGAAGTGGGTAAGTTCTATGATAAAATTAAACTTATTCTCTAAACTGTAATAGTTCAGACTTAATGCTACTGAAATTTTTGCCGCTATTTTCCACGACGCTGTTTTATGCATTGTATTACCTGATCGGTACCTTTAAATTCGATATGCAAATTTTGACCCCAGGATTTTGAATGCGACCGATTGCATCTGTAATGACGTAATAAAGCAACAATTAAACCTATCAAGCCCCACCTATTAATATTACAAAATGGCAGACTCGAAAATTTACCTGAATGTACCTTTTGCCCAAAAGGATGAAGCAAAAGCACTCGGCGCGAGGTGGGATGCAATCGAAAAGAAATGGTTTGCTCCGGCAGATAAAGACATTGCGCTTTTTGCCCGATGGCAAGCTGAAGCCGGTGCAGCGGCATCGCCAAGATCGAAAGCTACGCCCGCCAAAATCGGTTCCTCGCCTAAGAAAGCCAACGCTGGCGTCAAAACGCATGCCGCTGCTAAAGACTTTGTTGCCTATAATGGCGATACGCCGCCATGGGAGTAATATTTGCTTCTGTAATGGGCGCGATTTTAATTACTCAGCGCATTGAGAAATGAAACACGGAGGCGCAGTCGGTTCAGGTTCAACCGCAGAATTGGATAGGGCTTGAAGGAATCAAGCCCGAAAAAAGCACGGTGTAAATCGGCTTTCTAATTGTTCAGCTATAAAAGTTTGCCACACTAATGGCTATAACTCTCATCGTTCGATCCGGTGTCAAAATTATACTCACTCTCAATATCTGAGATTTGCGTTT
>JANYKK010000340.1 GCA_025361585.1 Methylobacter sp.
GGATACACCCGCTGATCTGGTGCTCGAGAAGTGGTTGCTTTGGAAGGGTCGGTTGGCGGCAGTTCTTCCGCACCGATGGAGTACGCTGGAGCCAACAATATGGCCATGGCCGTCATTTTAAGAAAGGCTCTTCTGGTCATGAAAGTCAATCTCCCCCCAACTGAAACAGTTCCTGCCCCGAAATGCAGGGCCTGACATTAAGTGGAGAAATTACCTGTGGAAGATCAACTTGTCAATCCATTATTGCTGAGCTGCCCACACTGACTTCGAAACGGATTATCTGCAAATATCAACGGCTTAAGAATTTTAATCGCGGCCACGGTCTCCTGATGGCTGCATTGGCAAACTTCAGCATCCCTGGTAAAAAGCTGGATATTTGATATAACGAACCCCCGACCGAGATTTTTTTCTTACTACGGAACATTTTTTCCAGGTCGGACCGATTTTTCTAAAGCCCTGTATTTATGCCCTAATACGCTCACCAAGCCCTCTCTATCGCACGATAACGCCCTCACTTACACCCCCTCCCGCACACGCCCTCGTTCGTGCCGTCCAGGGCATCCTGGATTGCTGATAATATTCAATATTATCAGTATGATATGGATTGATGCGATTTGACTTCCGTGCCCGTTCATGGTAGTGTTTCGGCATGGAAACGCGCTATCAAGCCTCGCAAAATATTGCCGACAGACTCACTTGGCACACCGCCAATCGGGACCAAGCGGGCATTGCCGCAAATCTCGCCGCCGGAGAAGATATCCCCGAAGTCTATGGCTTGGGTGAGGCGGGCCTCTTCGATGAGTTCTTTTGTTTTCTTGCGACGTTCGGTTTCGACAAACTCTTGGAAAAATTGGACCCTAAAGATAAGAAACGGAAAAGCAAGGTGCCGTTTATCGGAGTAATCTATATTTATCTGATGCGGATTATTGCTGGGCTGCAATTCTTCTGGCATATCGATCCAGTCATTTTGCATTCTCAACCACTGATGCGTCTTGTTGGTTTTAACGGCAGAGATGTTCGTGATGGAACCTGCAGCCGGGGCGTCGGCAAAAAATCGGACGATTCCGTACCAAACCCGGAAGAGCCCGAACAAACTTTCGTTAATGCGGCAGACACAAACAGCAAACAGCCGACCACAATACGCGGACCGGTCTGCCCCGACTTTATCGTAGGCTGTGTCTGCGCTATTCTCGGCAAGGCGTTGGAGAAACTCTTCAATCAAACAATCGCTGTTCTCGCCGAGCATAGATTTTTCCCGAAAAAAGTTCACGCTCTGCTCGATGCCTCCGAGATAGAGTCCACTGAGAAATGCCTCGGCTGCGGCAAAGTCTCAAAGGAGAAGGTCCCGGAGCTGCGGCTTCGTAAGGGACGGATCAGGAAAGTCGTGGAAACCGTCTTCGGTTTCAAGATATGGGTGGTATGGGATCCCAATAGTCGGCTGCCTTTGGCCCTGCGGTTTGCCACCATTGAAGTCCCTGATATTCACCTTGCTCAAGAGGTAATTCAGCAAGCTATCGACAATTTAGGAAATCATGCCGCGATTGTTTCCATTGCCATCGATCGTGGCTTCATGGATGGCAAATTGCTCTGGTGGCTTACCTCACGTGGCATCACCTTTTTCATCCCCGCTAAAGCCAACATGGATGTCTACCAGGATGCCCTTTCCCTTATTCCTGCCGGTGTTCCGGTAAGCAGAGAAAGAATCAGGACAAGCGGGGCAGGAAAGAACAAGATCGCGGTCACCGACTCCTGGCAACTCGTGGCCGTAGAAGGCCTTACCTCTGCCGGTTTCTATGGGCCGCTGGGCAGCGGCAGTCATCAGCACAACAATGATTTCAGGCCAAACCCAATCAATGCGGTCGTCGTCCTATCCGATCCCTTCAAGAAAAACAACCCCAACAGCGATACCATGGTCATCCTTACCAATGGTTCCCTGGAAAAGCCTTTTGACGTCTATGACGGCTATGATGCCCGCAGTGAAATCGAAAACGGCTTGTTCAGGGAAGCCAAGCAGGCCTGGTTCATTGAGCGTCCGCCGCAAAATACCAGGAACGGTTTCCAAGCTCACGTCTATCTGACTCTTTTACTTATGGCCCTCACCACCGCCTTTCGGGTATGGATGGAACAGCAGGAGAAATTGGAGCGAAAAGGCCACGACACAGGAATGAGAAAATTCCGCGAGCAGGTCAGAGAAGAAAACGGCAATAAACTTATCATCTTTGACCAGGACCGCTATGCCATCTTTGATGCCTACGAGGTCTTTATTCTCTGTGGTCGCAATGTCCGCATGCCAAAAGGTGTACCGGAAATAATCACCAAAGACGACATCCTTCGTAAATACGGAGCTATTCTGGAATAGCCTGAAAAACCGCGTCTTCTAGTCTCCTCCCGCCTTTTTTTGCCTTCCTGATGCTTCCATCGGATATTGCCCGGAAGATCAATCAATTATCGAGATCCGTCACAAAGTTATTTCTGCATGAAAGAGAATCGTACAACTCACGACTCTGGCTATCATCCCACTGGGCGAAAATAACCTGAAAGAGACTTCCATGCCGGCTCGAGACAACTTGCCCTGCTTGCTGGTTGGCTGGTTATATCAAATATCCAGATGATTCTTCAATCGCTTGACAAATCGTTTTGCCTATAGTAATAAGACAAGTCAGTTTTTGAATTATAAAACGGCGTAAGCCATAAAATAATATTTCAAGGAGGTTGCAATGCCAACATTAGTTCACAATGGTAAGAGTTTCGAGGTTGAT
>JANYKK010000384.1 GCA_025361585.1 Methylobacter sp.
TAACGTAAAGCTAACCGGGCGCGGCCCGAAGGACTGAAAATGAAAACGAAGATTATTGCCGCGCTCCGGTTGAGCGTTTTGTTAGACATAGGAGTTGAGAAATGAATATAGAGCCTATTAATATCGTAAGCACCGGCTCGCTCTCTGTTGGAGAATCTGCCCCCGGCACCGATGCCCTGAATGCTTTTTGCGTTAGCTATACAGTGCCGAGCGGAAAAGTGTTGCTCGCTTCCGGGGAAAGCTATTTAGAGGCGCTAAGATCGTTTTCGCTTTCATTGTCCAATTTAATCGAGGCGGGGGATCAACGCTTAGTCGCTTTGGCTGAGGTAGCGGAATAATTCGGATGCTTACTCAATACTATCTGAATAGCTAAGGCTTCAGCTTCTTTCTCTGAATCGGCTTGGACAATCTCCACTTTAGAAAATAATTCAGACCCAGAGGATTTTACTAATTGCTTTACGTTTACATCTACGTGATAAGTTGCCATTTTCGTTCTCCGAAAGTCGATAGGGTGCCGTCTAACGTAAAGCTAACCGGGCGCGGCACGGAAAGCTGACAAGCAAAACCGCATTATAACCGCGCTCCGGTTGAGCGCCATGTTATGCATTGATAACCCTAGCAAGAATGGCCTCTTGTACGAATGGAAGATATTCTTCGTAGATGGTAGCCGCGCGAATATTGGTCAGCTTGCCCTCGTTTTCGGGGATTGTAACGACGAACTCATCTTGATGTACCCACGCTACGCGGACGAAAAGACTTTGCCAATCTGAAATCGATGATGCGCCGAACTCACCTTCGTTGATGCACCCGATGAGACTTCTAGTTACAACACCAACACCTTTTACTCGGATGCTTCTAGACCCTGGAGCATTTGCCTTGATGTAGAGGATATCGCCGACCTTCAATGAAGCCACAAACTCATATAGGTCTTTTGCGCTGGCCTCGTTCCAACCAAGAATAAACTTTCCTTCAGAAAAGAACTGGTTTTTTAGCTCTTCATATTCCCATTTAGAACCGACGCCAAATATTGCCATTAGTGAAACTCCTCAGAGTGTGTATGTGTGGGGGGGCATAACGTAAAGCTAACCGGGCGCGGCACGGTTAGCTGAAAAAATAAAACCGCACTGTAACCGCGCTCCGGTTGAGCGCCATGTTAGGTTCTAGCCTGCCAAATGGCGGGATCTCTGCTGCCATGAAATACCGCCAAGACAACGATGCGATGATCTTCTGCGCGAAAATAAACGTTGTACGGGAAACGATTGGCAACAACACGCCGAATGTCCTCACGAACAATGGCAAACTGGAGAGGCTGTTTAGATGCCAGCGACACGCAACGTTCAATTTCAGCCATGAACTCAAGTGCAAGACCAACTCGCTTGGCCTCATACCACGCACTTGCTTCGATGAACTCTGCACTGGCGGCACGAAGAAACGTGACGTGCAGGCTCATTGCCTGATTTTGGCAAGAGCAGCGGCTTTTACTTCACTCCAGGGAACTACATCATCGGGGTTGGCAAGGTGGTCTGCGAGGCGGCGGTCAAGTTCCGTTTTTTGCGCTTCGGTCAACGATGGCGTGGCACCACGACTAACAATACCATCCCATATGGCTTCAACCAGTTCGATCTGCTCATCAATGTCGAGTACACGAGCTTGCTGTAAGAGTTGTGTGTTCATGATCTGGATCCCGTTCAAAGCCGACGAAATAATTCTACCGCGCTTTGCTGCCAATGTCGAACAAAGGCCTAACGTTACGGTAAGGGGCGCGCTGCTCACTGAGCTTTAGCGAAGCCGCCGAACCTTGATAAAAACAAAACTCCAAAACCGCCAACAGGCGGCGCGTCCCTTTGACCGACTTGTTAGGATTGCTTATGGGAGCTCTTTAACAATCCGAGAAAGACACCGAGGCAAAGCTCAGCAGCATGTAATGCCCAGTTTAATTTTTGCTGGTTTTCTGTATCAATTACAAACAAGGCGATTTGATGGGTTATAAAACGAAAGAGTAAGAGAATTTTCAATTATTTTTCCAATCTCAAATTCATAATCTTTTTTGGATTTATCCGTCTTAACGTAGAAACTCACACGAAGAGGGATTGGTATCGAGTCTGATGTCACTTCGAAGACAAGCTCTTTTTCTAAAAAGCCAAAGGTGATGCCAGAGCAGACTGGCTTGAATTCAGGCTTGTCTTGGCCTAGAGATTTAACTTTGAACAAACTTACTCCTCCTTCGTAATCCTAACGTAGAGCTAACCGGGCGCGGTACGGAAAGCTGAGTAAACAAAACCGCATTATAACCGCGCTCCGGTTAAGCGCCATGTTAGTAACGGAAGCCCTTGGCAACGCAATATCTCGCAAGCTGTTTGCGTGATTTTGGCGATACCTGATAGTCTGGCTTCTTTGAAATTGCCTTACATGAAAGCCGTTGGAGTAAATCAATATCAGCTTGTAGTGCGCAGGCTAGATCGAGATGGCCACACATGGCTCCCTGAATACACCACGCATTTTTATTGACACATCTTTTCTTTGCACTTTCTCTCCAATGTGCAATGTATTTCTCATATTGAGAGTGATCTGGATCGATTTCTTGTCGTGTTCGGAAGAGCACTGCAGCAATTTTCTCTTGGTTTTCCAAGATACATTGCCCGTTAAAGGTGCCGGTATCAGTTCCACCATCCTCAACAGACAACACGTCGCAGAGATGCAGAACATTCTCGATCTTTTCGTCGGCGTATGCGAGAGAGGAAAGCATCAACAGTAGCCAGACTAGAAAAGCACTGCGCATAGGCTTCCTTTGGTTACTAACGTGGATAAGGGGCGCGCCGAAGGGGCGTCCCAGCGACCGGAGGGAGCGAACTTGAGCGCAGGGTTAGAGGTTTGACTCTTGGCAATTGCAGCCATGATTGTTTTATTCAGTCCCAAACTCGTTTAGCTCTTTTAACCGGGTTTCTGTGATTCGAGCTTTGCATCTTGCCCACGAAATTGAGTTGATGCCTCCAAAGGCATGGTCTTCAAACTCGCAAACTTTATCCCGATAACGAATCCAAGCGCGCTGTGCTTCCACTAATAGTTTTACTTCCTCAGTGGATTTGCTTTCTTTGTACATTTTGATGATCTGCTGATATTTGGCATTTAATTGCTTGTCCATTTCATCAGTGCTCTTGCTGAGAAGACAGGCTTCAACATATGTGCTACCCGACGTACCTTCGCAGTTGTCATCGAAGGCGAAAGCGGAGGTGTAAAACGCGGCAAGCAGGAGAGTTATTCTGAGCTTCATTGAAAACCTCTAACGTAGAGCTAACCGGGCGCGGCACGAAAGATTGAAGACGCACACGAAGATTGTTACCGCGCTCCGGTTGAGCGGCATGTTAGGCTTGAACCTCAACGAAAGAGCTTACAGAATGCGGTATCGGAATATGCTGGCCTTCTTCTTTAAGCCCCTCAATGTGAAACTCGATAGCTTCTTGAATAAGTTGCAGAACCTCTTGCGATGACTCGCCTACAGCTATGCAACCGGGGAGATCAGGAACATAGGCACCAAAGCTTGTTGGGCCTTCTTCAATAACAACCATATAACGCATATAAACCTCTACTACTTAAGCCCAGCGTAGATGTTCCGCCTGGAACACTCATCAACGTTTTGAAACAAGCAGGACTTAAGTAGTAGAGGTTTATATGCGTTATATGGTTGTTATTGAAGAAGGCCCAACAAGCTTTGGTGCCTATGTTCCTGATCTCCCCGGTTGCATAGCTGTAGGCGAGTCATCGCAAGAGGTTCTGCAACTTATTCA
>JANYKK010000304.1 GCA_025361585.1 Methylobacter sp.
TCAGCGCCGAGTTGGTTAAGGTAATCCCCGAGCAGCGCTGTTGCTGGCTGGGCTGGTCTCTGGGCGCAACTATAGTGCTCGATATTGCCGCCCATTATCCGGAACGGGTATCCTCGCTGGTTTTGTTGGCGGGAACCCCCGCGTTCACCGTAGGGGCGACCGGCCGGTCGCCCGGAACGCAAACACCATGGCCCGGTATGGATGTCCGCTTGCTGGATGACTTTGCCGAGCATTTGAATAAAAATTGCCAGGTGACCTTGCTGCGTTTTTTGTCTTTGCAGGTAAACGGTATGCCTGACCCCAAAGCCCTGTTGAAAGCACTTAAAGCAGCCGTGTTTGAATGCGATGCGCCGGATCAGGCTACCTTGAAAAGCGGTTTGGATATACTGAAACAGGCAGATATGAGGCCGGTTTTGTCAGGCTTAAAAATTCCTGTGTCGGTCATCTTAGGAGGCCTGGATGCCTTGGTTCCTGTAGCCGTAGGCCAGAAAATGCAGCAGTTATTGCCTAGTCTGGAATTAAACATCATCGAGCGGGCAGGGCATGTGCCGTTTTTATCGCACAGCCGGGAAACGCTGGCAATTATTTCCCGATTTATGGAAGAGCGATGCAGTTAGATAAAGCCAAAATCAGGCAGTCGTTTGCGGCGGCCTCGGTGACTTATGATGGCGTTGCCGCATTGCAGCGCACTGTCGGTAAGGCATTGCTGAATACTATAAATATTGGAAGCCTGACAGGAACCTTGCTGGACTTGGGCTGCGGCACTGGATTTTTAACTGCGAACTTGGGCGGACGTTTGGAAAATGGTACGCAAAGCGTACCCTACATGACTGTTATCGCGCTGGACATTGCGCTGCCGATGGTGCGGGTAACGCGAGCAAAGTTGGCCGACAGCTCTAATGTCAACTATGTATGCGCCGATGCCGAACAGCTGCCGCTGACGGGGCAAATTGTTGATGGCGTGTTTTCCAATCTCGTGCTGCAATGGTGCGTCAATCTTGAAGGCGTTTTTACCGATATTAAACGGGTATTGAAGCCGGGCGGACGGCTGGTTTTTTCGACATTCGGCCCGCAAACGTTACAGGAGTTGAAAGCCGCTTGGGCAGATGTTGACGATTTCAACCATGTTAATGACTTTTACGGCGAACAGCAGCTAAGACACTTTCTTCAGCTGGCGGGTTACACCGAGATAGCCATTGAAACCAGGGTTTACCTATCAAATTATGATTCTGTTTTGGCCTTGATGAAGGAGTTAAAACATATCGGCGCACATAACGTGATTGCCGGGCGCAACAAAAGTATTACCACCAAGACGCAGATGCAGCGGATGATTACGGCTTACGAGCGGCATCGAATCGGCGAGTCGATCCCTGCGACCTTCGAGGTTATTATGGTTACGGCAAGCTGATGGAAAAAGGTTACTTTATTACCGGCACCGACACCAATGTCGGCAAAACCTGGGCGACGATTGCGCTGATGCGGTACTTTAAAAGCCGGGGTAAATCGGTTGCAGGCATGAAGCCTGTTGCCTCCGGGTGCATCATGCAGGATGGACAGATGAGAAATGACGACGCGTTGCTGATACAGAAAAATGCGTCATTGCCGATTGATTACGATTTAATTAATCCTTATGCTTACGAAGTGCCGGTTTCTCCGCATATTGCAGGCGTAAACAATCCGGTCGAATTCAATCAGCTAGTCGCCAGATTCGAGTTATTGAAAATCCTGGCCGACGTTGTCGTCGTCGAAGGGGCGGGAGGTTGGTACACGCCTTTAAATGAGCAAGAAGCCAACAGCGATTTGGCAATAGCGCTGGCGCTGCCGGTTATCATGGTTGTCGCGATCAGGCTGGGCTGCATCAATCATGCAAGATTGACTTATCAGGCGATAAAGCAGTCAAACGTAGACTGCGCCGGTTGGATTGGGGTGTGCACCGACCCGGATCTGCTAAGCCGGGACGAGAATATCCTGGCTATAAGGGCTGCTATGGATGCGCCATTGCTGGGCGTGTTACCTTATCGGGAGGTCGCCGATTTCGATTTTTTCTCCGAACAACTGAAGATATAACTACTACCCGTTAGCATGCCGCCACGGCAACTTGGTCTTTACTTTCGCGCTTGCGGATATACATGGCTTCGTCGGCATGCCGCAGCAAGGCTTCCGCCGTATCTCCGTGTTTTGGATAGGTGGCAATGCCGATACTGATGTCGGTAGTGACAGTATTGCCCCGGTAGTTAAAACTGGTTGCAACCAATGTTTCTTTGATGCGCTTTGCCACCAGTTCTGCTCCTTCTGCGGCGGTGCCCGGCAGCAATACGGTGAATTCGTCGCCGCCGTAACGGGCTGCGGTGTCGCAGCCTCTTAAACAGTGACGAAAGTTGTCGGCGATGGTTTTCAACAACAGGTTGCCTGCCTCGTGACCGTATTGGTCATTGATGATTTTTAGGTTGTCGCAATCCCCCAGCAGAACACTGAAAGTGTGTTCCCCGCGTCGGGCCTGTTGCAGCTGTTTTTCCAATAGATCCATGAAAGCCCGGCGGTTGTTCAGATGGGTTAATTCATCGGTTTGCGCGACGGTTTTGATCCGGCTGAAAGCGTGGTAGATGTCGTTAGACAGCATGGTGGTGATGTAGCCCACCAACAGCATAGGAAATAGCCAGGTCAACAGCACGCTGCTTTGACTTAGGGAAAATAGCTCGCCGCCGGTCGCGCCGTTTTTGCCCAACAACAAATAACAAGAGCCGATTAAAATCACTTCTAATAACGTGGTGAGCTTGCCCAAAGCCAGTGCGCTGGTGATGATAGGCAGGAAATACAGGTTAAGCAGTAGGCTGTCTTGGCGTCCGGTGTGCCAAACCGACCAAGTGATCAGCAAGATCATGACCCAGGTTTCTAAGGCCAGTTTCCATACATTGGCCTGGGCAAAAAAATTGGCGTAATGGAAGAGCATGACGAAAGCGGCGAAAGCGCAAAGACCGCCTAGCAGCAAGTTTTTAACGTCATCCTCTATATGACCGACCACCAAATAAAACATCATCAACACCAGCAGCAACCATTCGATTTCCGCAACGGTGCGGGAAAAGCCGCTCAGTGCGTCCGGTTCTTGATTGAGACGAAAAAAAGGTTCCTTGGTCATGATGAATATTCCAGATTGATAGTGTTGGGCAACAGAATTTAAAGGCGTCAGGTTATTTATCGACATCGTAACACAATAATTTAGCCTGATTCCTTTATGAATCCCGCCTTATAATGTCTTCACGGGCAGTTGCTAAAAATAAAACATGACAAAGTCTTTCAGAAAGCCCTATTATTTTCATTTTTTCAGTTTGATTATCCGTTTAACGTACGGCACAAGGTTAATGCATGTCGATTCGCTCTGCTTCATCTGTAAAATTCATTTTAGTCGCCAGTGCGCTGTTGTCGGGATGTTCCACGACCCGGCAAATAGTGATTGATCATCCCGCGACTCAGGCTAATCAGTTTCAACCGTTGCAAGGCTTTCAGTCTATTGATGGCGACGACTATTATGTGCGCTTGATTTCGGAGTTCGATTTTAAAGGCGACAATGTTTTAAAAAGCGGCTGTACCAATATGGCGCCATCTTATGAAAAGGGCGATTTATCGGCGGCGCTTATTTATAGCGTGCGTAATGAGGCGCTTAAATTCAGCCGTGATGCTACCGGTTTTATGTATCAGGCGACCACAGGCAAGTGCAATTTTACCTTCGATGCGAAAAAACTTTATCTGACGCCGTGGATACGCCTGGATTCGGGTAGGGAAACGATGGTTGATTATAACTTTTACACCAATGCCAATAGCGATGTGGATGTGTCGAGTCTGGTCGGCGATGTGAATACGGCCAGCAATTTGCTTGCGTTAACAGGCGTCGGCATGGGAGTTGCGATCATGGGGCAGGTTGCCGGGCAGTGGGTCAAGAACAACCAGCAGCAAGCGGCGGTGACAACGCCAGCGCCTCATCAATCGGTCAAGCATAGTTCGGAGTCTCACTCGTTACCGGTGGCCACGACTTATTCAGGCAAGACCGGGACGCTGAATCAGACGGTGTTTAAAGTATATGACGTGGCTGAGGGCGGTTTTAATCTGTTGGGTTCAGATACCAAGCAGCTTGGTGAGCTAAAGATTTACCCTGAAATCCTGCCTTCTTTGTTGTTAAAGACGACCGCTGACGGCATCCCTGATGCCCGCGATTTGTCGTTCGAGGAGATTGGCTATTCGCCGATAAAGTCGGCGGCGGGGGAAATTAATCTTCAACAATTGATTGAGCAATCGAAACATCCGGCAAAACCGAATTTGAAGCCTGACTGGAATAATTACCAGGAAGTGGAGGGCAATTGCCGCAAACTGAAGCTGGTGATGAAGGATTTGGGTTTCAATAAGTTTGATCGAAATGCGGTGATTTATTATTTCCTGGCGAAAAACAGCGATTGGAATAATTACAATATCAGTCGGCAAAGAACCCAGAGTGAAGAAATGCGTCCTAAGGTCATAGAAGGTTATCGCAGCAAAAATTTTGCAAACTGCCTGGCGGCTGATGATTATACGGTTATGAAGTCGATGGGCTTGGCGGTTAATACGCCATCCGACTGGGAGCAGGTGGGCGAGGCTAGCCAGAAAAAAGAGCAGTTGTTTACGCCGCTTAAGTCGATTGAGCGGCAGTTGCTTGCGGTGTTGAAAAATCCAAACAAGGTGGAAATGGAACAACAACTGTTTCCATTGCTAAATACCGCAAAAAATGGCGACGGCAGTGTGTTGCTGCAAAATCATCTAGGTGATTTTGGTTTGGAATTATTGTTGAATCCTCCGGTAGCGCCAGCCTCGGCGGATGCTTCAATCGCTCCGGTTGCGCCTACGCCGACGGCTATTCCCGGTGAGGGGGTTGTTGTCAGTGCTCATCAGCTTGCGCAAGTCTTTTCTGGCTTGTCAATAAACGAGCTGAGTTGTGCGCGGCCTGTTCCTGGCGGCTTGGACAAAACTGGGGGCAATTCGGGGATTTTATTGTTCACCACTAAAGAGGGCGGCCCGCGTGTTAAGGGTGGCGCGATGGAGTTTGAGTTTTCCGGCGGCAAGATCACTCGGGTTGCTTTTCAGTTGTCCACTTATCGGGATTTTGAGCAGGATTTGTTGGATCGGCCGGAAGTAGGCGGGTGCCGCATCGATTCTTCTTTTTTGGCAAAGCTGCACTAACGGTAGCTTTGTTCTGCCCTAGCGGTTACGCCATGAATATCAACAAAAAACAGATTTATGGGGGGCAGGGAATAAACTTAATTTATATGGGAAATTAAAGATAGATTTGCAGTCGAATATAATCCATAATGTTTTTGCGGTAAATGATTATTATAAAATTATCAGGAGAAATGTTATGGCTTTAATTACTTGGACAGCTGGTCAGTTCGGCACAAATGTTGGCTTTGCAGATCAGGAGCATCAAATTTTGTTTGGTAAGCTTAATAAACTGTATGATTTAGCAATAAGCGGGGCAGCGCGCTCTGACATAGGTGCGCAACTAGATGATTTGATTGCCTATGTTGTTGATCATTTTGCTCATGAAGAAAGAGAGATGCAGGCAAAAGGTTATTCAGGCTACGCTCGCCACAAGGAAGAACACGAAGCTTTGTTAGGTATTTGCGGTGGTTTGCAAGCAAAATTTCATGCGGGTGAGGCAGAAGTTGACGAAGGCGTTGGTCAACTGGTTAAGGGGTGGTTAGATAGCCACATCCCTAATTTTGATATGGCTTATGCCGACGCACTAAACAGCTGAGCAGACTTCAACGTTGGAAAGCAAAAGGCTTGTGAGTTGTATTGATTCACAAGCCTTTTTTTATACCCAATAAAATCAGGGAAAGGACTGCTGGTATAGATTGCCCTCATGGGTTAGAATTAAAAAGATTATTTGTGATAATTATTACGTAAAGGGAATAGGGCCGATATTGATATGCCCTGATATTACGAACGATATAACGCATACAAGAGTTTATAACTACTAACGAGGAGGCTGCTCCGTGAAGAAAACAAAGCAACTGTTTGCAGGTTTGATCTTAATGGCTTTAGGCCTAGGGACAGTGCAGGCGGAATACACGCTCAATTTAATGAAAGGGGCTACCAAGGTCAGCCATGATATTTATGACCTGCACATGTTGATCCTATGGATTTGTGTATTCATAGGCATCGGTGTGTTCGGTACTATGTTCTACTCGATTTACCATCATCGTAAATCAAGAGGACATAAAGCGGCGCAGTTTCATGAAAATACCACGGTTGAAATCATTTGGACGATTATCCCAACCTTGATTTTGATTGGCATGGCTATTCCGGCCACAAAAGCCATGATGGAACTGGATGATGTGCAAGAATCCGAAATGTCTATTAAGGTTACTGGACATCAATGGAAATGGGAATATGAATACCTTGATAATGGCATTCATTTTTTCAGCAGCCTGGATGAGGCCAGTAATAAAGCACGTCAGGTAGGTTCAGGCATAGATCCTTTTACAGTTGACAATTACTTGTTGGATGTTGATAAGCCGTTAGTGATTCCGACTAAAAAGAAAATCCGTTTCGTATTTACTGCAAAAGACGTGATCCATTCTTGGTGGGTGCCGGATCTTGGCTGGAAAAAAGACGCTAATCCTGGTTTTATCAACGAATCATGGACTTCTGTAGACCAACCGGGTACTTATCGTGGGCAATGTACCGAACTTTGCGGCAAGGATCATGCCTTTATGCCGATTGTTGTGATTGCAATGAACGAGCCTGAGTACAATGCCTGGGTAGAAAAACAAAAATCGGCTTTAGCGGCTGAAGCAGGTTCTGCCAGCAAACAGTGGGTTAAAGAAGAATTGATCGCTAAAGGCAAGTCTGTTTACGAGACCAACTGTTCATCCTGTCACATGGCAGATGGTGCGGGCTTGGCGGGTACCTTCCCAGCCATCAAAGCTAGCAAGGTGGTAACTGGCGATATTAATGCTCAAGTTAAACTAATGTTGGACGGAAAAGGCATGATGCCGGCTTTCGGAAAAATGTTAAGTCCCGTTGATTTCGCGGCAGTCGTAACTTATACCCGTAATGGTTTGGGTAATTCAGTGGGCGATTCGATACAGCCTTCAGCCATTCAGACGCTGCAATCGGCAACGCCAGGAGCAGGTAAATAATGAATAAGTCATTGCGCTCTTATCGATCTAATCTTTTTTATAGTTTCAAGAGGTATAAAATATGTCTGCTGTAGTCGCTGAACACGATGATCATCACGATCATGGTCCTGCTAAGGGGCTCTTAAGATGGGTTATTACCACCAACCATAAAGATATCGGTACGTTATATTTGCTGTTTGCGCTGGCGATGTTTTTTGTCGGCGGCTCAATGGCGATGGTGATTCGTGCCGAATTATTTGAACCGGGCATGCAGTTTGTCAATCCCCAGTTCTTTAACTCAATGACCACCATGCACGCCTTGGTTATGGTGTTCGGCGCAGTCATGCCTGCATTCGTTGGCTTGGCCAACTGGATGATTCCAATGATGATTGGCGCTCCGGATATGGCATTGCCGCGCATGAATAACATGAGTTTTTGGTTGTTGGTTGCCGGTGTTTTATTGCTGGCCAGCACCTTGTTCATGGAAGGCGGCGCACCCGCCAGTGGTTGGACTTTGTATCCGCCATTAGTATTGCAAACCGGTAAGGCGCTGCCATTTGCGATTTTCTCGGTGCACTTGCTGGGTATCTCGTCAATCTTGAGCGGTATTAATATCATTGCCACGATTTTCAATATGCGCGCCCCCGGCATGACTTTAATGAAAATGCCGATGTTTGTTTGGACTTGGTTAATTACTGCTTTCCTGTTGATCGCTATCATGCCGGTTTTTGCAGGTGCAGTGACCATGCTGTTAACAGACAAATTTTTCCATACCAGCTTTTTTGATGCGGCTGGCGGCGGTGATCCGGTTCTGTATCAACATATTTTTTGGTTCTTTGGGCATCCCGAAGTTTATGTGATGATTCTGCCTACTTTTGGCGTGGCTTCTACCATTATTCCGGTGTTTGCACGTAAACCGCTGTTTGGCTATAGTTCAATGGTTTATGCGACTGCTGCTATTGCCTTTTTGTCATTTATCGTTTGGGCTCACCACATGTTTACCGTGGGCATGCCGATAGCGGGTGAGTTGTACTTCATGTACGCAACCATGTTAATTGCAATTCCTACCGGAGTTAAAGTGTTTAACTGGACTGCAACCATGTGGAAAGGTTCGATGACGTTTGAAACGCCGATGCTGTTTAGTATTGCTTTTGTTGTTTTATTTACGATGGGCGGCTTTACCGGCTTGATGATGGCCGTTGCGCCGGCTGATTTCCAGTATCACGATACTTACTTTATCGTCGCGCATTTCCATTACACATTGGTTCCCGCTTCCGTCTTTATATTGATGGCTGCCGGTTATTTTTGGTTGCCTAAATGGACAGGCCATATGTATGACGAAAGAATTGGTCAGTTGCATTTCTGGTTGTCCGTTGTTTCAGTCAACGTCCTGTTTTTTCCTCAGCATTTTTTAGGGCTTGCCGGCATGCCACGCAGAATCCCGGATTATGCCGTTCAATTTGCGGATTGGAATATGATTTCCAGTATTGGCGGTTTTGTATTCGGTGCCAGCCAGCTGTTGTTCCTGTATATTGTTATTGATACCATCAAAGGCGGAACGGGCGAGAAAGTAACGGCTGAAGTGTGGGAAGATGCCGCCAAGCATAGCTTGGAATGGACTTTGCCGTCGCCTCCGCCGTATCATACTTTTACTACACCGCCTACGGTTATACCGACTGAACATATCTAGAGTATTGCACTACAGGTTGCTTTGTTTAAAGCAACCTGCTTAGATAACGTATCAGGTGAAAAATGAATACCAAACAGAAAAATATTTTGACGGCAGTGATTTTGATAGCAATTGCGGTCACTATTTATGTTTTTGCAGTGATAAAAGCAGTTTCTCAATGAATGAGAGCGTTAAGCAAAAAAACGCTAAGTTAGTTCGGATATTGGTGTTTGTTGTATTGGGAATGTTTGGTTTTGGCTATGCTCTGGTTCCGCTTTACGATGTTTTGTGCGAAGTAACGGGACTCAATGGTAAGGTCGAACCGTCGGCTGTTAAGGAAGTCAGCTACGTAGTAGATAAAAATAGGGAGATTACCGTAGAATTTATGACTGCGCTGAATGAGGCTACACCGATGGTGTTTCGTTCAGAAATAAAAAAAATAAAAGTTCATCCGGGTGAATATTACACAGTGAACTTTTATGCGGAAAATAAGACTGATAAAGTAATGGTTGCGCGGGCAATTCCAAGTATTTCGCCCGGAGCGGTTGCTGAATTTTTTAAAAAAACAGAGTGTTTTTGTTTTTCAGAACAGACATTTAAAGCGCGGGAAGGCAGGACAATGCCGGTGCGTTTTGTGGTAAATCCTGAAATACCCAAGGAATATAAAACAATTACGCTTGCGTATACATTTTTTGATAATACTGAAACATCAGTGAAATGAGAGAGGAAGGTCATGTCTACAAGTAACGAGTATTACATTCCGCATAAAGCTACCTGGCCAGTCTTAGGCACGTCTGGCTTGTTGATGATGCTGGCTGGATTTGCGAATTATTTAAATGGTTCATCTGGCGGTGCGGCCTGGATGGGGTTAGGATTGACTGTTGTCATTATTATGATGGCCGGCTGGTTTACGCTTCAGGCTACTGAAAGCGAGTCAGGCATGTACAGCGCTCAGGTAGGCATTTCCTATCGCATGGGGATGATGTGGTTCATTTTTTCAGAGATCATATTTTTTGCGGTGTTCTTTGGCGCGCTTTGGTATACGCGTAATTTGTCGGTGCCATGGCTGGGCGGGGAAGGCGCTAAAGCGGCGACTAAAGAACTGTTGTGGCCTACGTTTGAAGCGGTTTGGCCCACTAACGGCCCTGGCAAAGTCGGCGGCGATTTTGAGCCTATGGGAACTTGGGGCTTGCCTTTTTTGAACACCTTAATTTTATTGACTAGCGGCGTAGCCTGTACCTGGGCGCATCACGGCTTGCTTTCTAAAAACCGCGAGCAGCTAATCAAAGGTTTGATGGCTACCGTGGGTTTGGGTTTGTTGTTCGTGTGTTTCCAGGCCATCGAATATCATGAAGCTTATACTGATATGGGCTTGACTCTGGGGTCGGGCATTTACGGATCCACCTTTTTCATGTTGACTGGCTTTCACGGTTTTCATGTTTGCGTGGGCGCGATTATATTGAGCGTAGTGTTGTTTCGCAGTTGGAAAGGCCACTTCAAGCCGGAAAATCATTTTGCTTTTGAAGCTGCCGCTTGGTATTGGCATTTTGTTGACGTGGTATGGTTAGGGCTATTTGTATTCGTTTATGTAATTTAATCGAAACAGCCGTACCGAAAAAAGCGCTGTCTCACAGACAGCGCTTTTTTTTTGTCGGAATGGTTGAACCTCAGCAACTAAAAATAGAACGCAGATGACGCTGATAATTATGATTAAATAAGATTTACCTCATCTGTGTCCATCATATTTATCAGCGTCATCTGCGTTCCATTGTATTTAATTGGTCAAAGTCGTTTTTATTTAACAGGTGCAGGTGCAGTCTGGTGCATTCGGGTACCCAGACCATGAGGCGTGAACATACCGGTTGCTAAGGCAATAAATATGAAAATAAATAATACAATCGATAGTGTGATGCGAAAAGTCAGCGCCTTGACTGTTTTTTCGGATTGCTCCTGAGTCTTGTGTTTGACCAGATGAAATAGTGCAGAGCCTAGGCTGATAATGATCAGAATAAAGGCGATAATAACGATGCTTTTTATAATCATGAATGTAGTTATGGTGATGGCTAAGGTTTTTGTATTCTCGGTTATTTAGGTGTTTGTGCCAATAGGTTAAAGAAAAAAGTAGATATGGGGCAATGAAGTTTAAAATCATTCCAAGTTTGGCTTATGTGTGCCTGCTGCCGGTGTTGCTGGCGTTGGGCATGTGGCAATTAGACCGATCAGAGCAAAAACGGGCGTTGCTTAAATTGCAAGAGCAAGC
>JANYKK010000055.1 GCA_025361585.1 Methylobacter sp.
CATGCCGGCGCCCAAGACCACGCTGGTTCCTGAAGATTGGGAAAGCAATACCTGCGGCGGCTGCGGCAGCAAGCTTGGGGCTTCCACGTTAACGCTCAGCCTGAATAAACTGGACATCCCTGAAGATGACTCTGTTTTACTGGGCGTTAAAGATGGCGAAGACTGCGCATTGACTAAGGTTTCCGAACATACCCTGTGCCTGCAAAGCATCGATCAATTCCGCTCGTTTATTTCCGACCCTTATTTGCTGGGCCAAATCGCCACCCAACATGCGTTGAGCGACATCTACGCGATGGGCGGCATTGCCAAAACCGCGCAAGTCGGCTTAACGCTCGGAGCCGCAAACAGGAAAATTCATCAGGAAGACATTTTTCAGCTGATGTCGGGCGTACTGGATATTCTGACCCAAAGCGATGCCATCCTAGTCGGCGGTCATACCGGCGAAGGGACGGAGCTTGCAATTTCTATCTCCGTCCAAGGCGAAGTAGTACCGGATCAGGTTTTAAGAAAACAGCTCACTCAATCAGGGAACCGGTTGATACTGACCAAAGCCATCGGCACCGGCGTTATCTTTGCCGCCAACATGCTGGCCCAGGCCAATGGCAAACTGGTGGATCAGGCGCTTTCAAGCATGCTTGAGTCGAACCAAACAGCCATGGAGATCATCAAAGGATTTGACGTTTCCGGCTGCACGGATATTACCGGCTTCGGCCTGCTAGGCCACGCGTTTGAAATGATGGGGAAAAATGATGATGCCGCTTTGGGCATTAAAATCGATTACAACGCGATTCCCTTGTTCGATGGCATTGACGAGTTGTTTGCCAAAGGCTATTACGCTTCTGTTGCGGGGGAAAATTATCAGTCTTTAAGCGCTGCATTGGGCGCTGATGTCAGCAACCCAAAATACCCTGCGCTGTTTGATCCCCAAACCAGCGGCGGACTGTTGTTTTCAGTGCCATCCTGTCAGGCGGAAGCGTGTCTGAAAGCCCTGCATCAAAACGGCGTGACCAAAGCCTGCGTTATAGGCGAAGTTATCGATCAGCGGGAAATAATCTTGATTTGATTGGACGGCAAGGATGCAAGTCTTGCAACCTGCCATATTGAAGCATCAGAATACCGGGCATAAACAACCTACCCGGCAGAACTGCCATCCGCCCTAAAAGGATTTAGTCAAAATAATCCCAGGGGTACACCGGCGTTAAAATAGGCCTAAAACCTGATGGAACCGGAAAAGGCGCGGAAAGAAACTCGTAAACGCCGACCAGCTCGCGGGTTACCGTCATCCCCAGACCGGTCGCAAGACCTATAGGAAATCCAATCGCCCCTTGAGCCTTGGTTTCCTTAACAATATTGCCCGGTATCTCAAGAAATCCGGTGGTCATTCCGGCCAACCCCCTGCCGAATTTCTGCGCAGAGGTATAGCTACCCGCTTTGTGGTCAGCATAAGCATTGGGGATCGAAAACAGAGTTAAAACCGCAAAAACTAACAATATTTTTTTCATATGCCGCTCTCCTTTATTTCTAATATGGAAATTCTATCCTAACCGATAACACGGATATTAATAACTGAATTTGATACGCGAACACTATCACGCGTCAAGCAACAGCATGTCCGATCAAAAACTCCGGTATCCGTTGCTCCAGCCAATACGTTGGCCTAAACGGGATAGCTCCTGAGATGAAGCCCACATGACCACCGTGACGGGTCAATTCCAATTGCACCTGCGATGACATTTCATTCGACTCGGGCAGGACTTCCGGGGTCATAAAGGGATCATCAACCGCCTGAATCACTAACGTCGGTACCGAGATTGATTTGAGATACTGCCTGGAGCTGGAGCGCCGATAATAATCGTGTACATCGTTAAAACCATGCAATCTTGCCACGACCCGGTCATCATATTGCCAGAACGAGCGGATGTCCGATAAATCGCCCAGCGCTCTGATCTTCAGGGCTTCTTCAGCTTGCCCCATTTTTTCTAAATGCTGTAATTTGATGTCCATATAAGCTTTTAACTCTCCCAGCAACTTGACGCAGTAGAGCTTTGAAAAACCGTTATCCAGTTTAGTCGCGCAAATCCCCAACAGTAAAGGCACGGAAACAGCGACAGCGGCAAATAAGTCCAATTGGTCGCCTTGTTCGCCCAGCCATTTTAAAAGCACATTGCCGCCTAATGAAAAACCTACGGCGCCTATAGGCGTATCGGGTTCGCGCCGCCGCAAAGTTTGATACAAGAAGTGAATATCCTCGGTTTCGCCTGAATGATAACAACGCGCCCTGTTATTGGACGAGCCGCTACAGCCGCGAAAATTAGCTGCAACACTGCGCATGCCTTGTTCGAGCAAGGCGCTTTGCAAGCCTTTAATATAACCCGATTGCGAACTGCCGGTTAAGCCATGTATCAGCATAATCAGCGGCTGCTTGCCTGCTCCGCAGTAATCAATATCGATAAAGTCATGGTCGGGCGTCGTTAATCTTTCGCGGCGGTAATCCGGCGGATCAGGCTCGTTCCTTAACAAGGCCGGATACAACGTTTGCAAATGACTATTGCTTAACCACCAAGCGGGCTTGAATGTCGTATTAGTCAGCATGGCTTATAGTTTTTTGTAACAAGAATGTCTCATTGTAATATCATTCACAAACATAGTTACAATCTCTGCGATTACCTATAGGAAAAAGCAAATACCGCATGCGGCCTAACTGCGCATCAAGACCATGACCAATCAGACAAATTAGCAAAAAACATCCCATTGTCTTACAGCGTTTGCGAGCCAACTGCTTTGAACGGAGTATCTAAGGAACTTTTTTGGGGGTTTGTAAGCCCCTCTGTTAATATAGAATTTTTTGCATCACCCGATATTGAACTTGCAAATGCAATGAAACGACGAAAATCTCCCATACCGCAGCAAAAACGCCCTGTCGTAACTGTATCCAAACAGCAAATATTAGCAAATGCCGCTAATTTAGACGCTGCACTTGCCATGCACCGGCAAGGCCAACTGGATCAAGCAGAAACCCTCTACAAAGCAATATTGCAGTCGCAGCCACAGCACTTTGATGCGCTGCAATTGTTGGCTACGATTGCTGCACAACGGAAGGATTCAGCAACCGCTGTCAAGCTTTTCGACCAAGCACTCAAGATCAACCCCAATCACGCAAACTCGCTCAACAACCGTGGCAACGCCTTGCGTGACCTGAAACGCCCTGAACAGGCGCTGGAAAGTTATGACAGGGCACTCACCATCAGCCCAGACTACGTGGATGCGCTCTACAACCGTGGCATTGCCTTGCGTGACCTGAAACGCCTTGAACAGGCGCTGGAAAGCTATAACAGGGCGCTCACCATCAAGCCGGACTATGCGGAGGCGCTCAACAACCGTGGCATTGCCTTGCTTGACCTGGGACGCCCTGAACAGGCGCTGGAAAGCTATGACAGGGCGCTCGCCATCAAGCCGAACTATGCGGAGGCGCTCAACAACCGTGGCATTGCCTTGCTTGATCTGGGACGCCCTGAACAGGCGTTGGAAAGCTATGACAGGGCGCTCGCCATCAAGCCGGACTATGCGGATGCGCTCACCAACCGTGGCAACGCCTTACTTGAGCTGAAACACCCTGAACAAGCGCTGGAAAACTATGACCTAGCCCTTACGATCAAGCCGGACTATGCGGAGGCGCTCAATAGCCGCGGCAACGCTTTACGTGACCTAAAATGCCCTGAACAGGCGTTGGAAAGCTATGACAAAGCGCTCGCCATCAAGCCGGACTATGCGGATGCGCTCACCAACCGTGGCATTGCCTTATTTGAGCTGGAATGCCCTGAACAGGCGCTGGAAAGCTATGACCGAGCCCTTACAATCAAGCCGGACTATGCGGAGGCGCTCACCAACCGTGGCAACGCCTTGCGTGAGTTGAATCGCCCTGAACAGGCGCTGGAAAGCTATGACCGAGCCCTTACGATCAAGCCGGGCTATGCGGAGGCGCTCACCAATCGTGGCAACACCTTGCTTGAGCTGAAACGCCCTGAACAGGCGCTAAAAAGCTATGACCGAGCCCTTACGATCAAGCCGGACTATGCGGAAGCTCATTGGAATGAAAGCCTATGCCGTCTATTAATGGGTGATTTTACTCTTGGCTGGCAGAAGTATGAATGGCGATGGAAAATGGAGTTTCTGAAAAGCAACGTAAGAAACTTTAAGCAGCCCCTTTGGCTTGGAAAAGAAGAACTTAAAAATAAAACCATACTTTTGTACAGTGAACAAGGATTGGGCGACACTCTCCAATTCTGCCGCTATGTCGGCCAAGTTGCAGAGCTTGGGGCAAAAGTGATCCTTGAAGTGCCACTTCCCCTGAAAGCGTTATTGAAAAATTTGGCGGGCGTTACAACAATTTTAAGTACAGGTGAAAACCTGCCTGATTTTGACTACCACTGCCCACTTTTAAGCCTACCGCTCGCATTTAAAACAGATATGGGCACCATAACAAACTCTAGTTACTTAAAATGTGATCAACACAAAATAGAAGAATGGGAGCCTCGGTTAGATAAAAGCAACAAAAAAAGAATTGGCTTGGTGTGGAGCGGTAATCAATCGCATAAAAATGACCGTAACCGATCTATCGCTTTGGATGAATTTAAAGGATTTGTTGATGATCGAGCAGACCTCTATTGCCTGCAAAAAGAATTACGATCTGAAAATAAGGCAATTTTAGAGCATACTCACAACATTAAGTTTTTTGGCGATCAATTAAAAGACTTTACTGACACTGCTGCATTGGTTGAGTTGATGGACTTAGTAATCACTGTTGATACCAGTGTTGCACATTTGGCTGGTGCAATGGGTAAAGAAGTTTGGATACTTTTACCATTCAATCCGGATTGGCGATGGTTGCTGGATAGAAGCGATAGTCCATGGTATCAGTCAGCAAAACTGTTTAGGCAGCCAAGTATTGGCGATTGGAACAGTGTTATTCTTGATGTAAAGACTGCATTAATCGACTTTTGACCTAAGTCGAGTAATAAAGGGGCTGATTTTGCCACTATTAATATTTTCCTGCTGGCAGCATCCTCCCCACATAAAACTCGGAGGATCGTTTAGCAGGTCAGGACAAGCCTTGCCTACATGGATATATAGATAAGGACGTAAACCGACTGTATGAATGCAAGAGCGGAAGCCTTTCCACCGCCCTCAAAATTCGTCGAAACGCCACACCTCGCGTCAGACGACCTTTCAAGCTCAGGACACTAGATATCCTTATTCTAGCCCATACCTAATAGCGACTTAAACTCCGCTGACTATTTTTGACGTGCTGATTGGACGCCATCTTCTTTCTTGGTTTTCATTGTTCCCCTCGGGGTTAGAAATCACTTTCTTAGCCGTGTGTCCGTAAAATCGGGAAAAGATCAATTTGAGGTGGCGCCTATTTTGACGCTGCGGGAACGCTGTTCCATGATTTTTTGTCAAAACCTAAAGCAGTTGCTGCCGCCTTTTTTTCTTTGCTTAATTTATCCCACGAAGCGCCATCGGATAAAACCTCCCAGAGATTTTGTTCCTCAGCAGACAAATCCTCCCAATCTATATCATCCCAGAATTTATTTACATCACCCGTAGGTTTGCGCACCCCTGTTTTTGCCTCATCCTTTTTAGCTTCAGCCACTTTTTCAATAGGCGCAGCAGCAGGCGCTGACTCAGCGTAAACCCAATTAGAAACTACAGCTAACGCTAAAACGTAAACTAATTTTTTCATACAATTCCCATCGGTAAAATTAAAATTCGGTAATTGGCAGTCCCTATGGATTACCAGTTTTATCTAACGCCGGACATCTTGAAGGGGCGATTAGATTCAATACGATTGCCCGGAAAAACTACTCTGGATAAAAATCCTGGTTGGTAGCTTCAAGCAGACTCCACGGACATGAAGCTGGAAAAGAATTTTCATCCAGTCCGGTTTCTTGAGCGGCATTGATGGTCGCCATCTGATAAGCATCAGTCATAACTTGGTCAAGACTTGGCTTTAAGCCCGGATTATCGCGCAATACTTTCATAAAATTTATGCGCTGGGTTTTGATGGTCAATTCC
Organism: Methylobacter sp.; assembly: GCA_025361585.1. GTDB lineage: Bacteria > Pseudomonadota > Gammaproteobacteria > Methylococcales > Methylomonadaceae > Methylobacter_A. The sequence goes on from JANYKK010000055.1 coordinate 6,076, forward strand.
CAGCTTCTGCCACGCCTAACAGGCTGATATTGCCATTTAAGAAGATGAACCAACAATACGGTTAAACTGCTTTCAAGTGCCCGCTTTTCGCTCCGTCCCATTGTTTCCACTTCCTCAATAAGATTTTCAATGTCTAAATCAGCCAGCCGCCCTGCCCGCAATAATCCAGCCTGCTCTTGCGTCCAGCCGTAAAAATCCTGTTCATAATTAATCATAGGAAACCCCATACTTAGATTTAATGGAGCCAATGGCGGGAGTCGAACCCGCGACCTACTGATTACGAATCAGTTGCTCTACCAACTGAGCTACATCGGCTTTGGTGTTTATCGTACCTTAAACTGCGACTGAAAAACTATCTAAAACTGGCTATCGGCTGGTAGCTGTCCAACATGCCAAGTCCTTCGGCTACGGCTTTGCAGGTGATTTTCCCGTCGCAGGTGTTAACCGCTTTGGCTAATATTTTATCAGTCATTAAAGACGCTTTCCCGGCATCGGCTATTTTCAGAATATAAGGCAAGGTCGCATCGGACAAGGCGATGGTGGATGTTCTGGGATACGCGCCAGGCATGTTGGTCACGCAATAATGGATGACGCCCTGTTTGATGAATACCGGTTGGCTGTGTGAGGTCGGCTTTGATGTGGCTATGCAGCCGCCCTGGTCGATGCTGACATCGACAATGACTGCGCCCTTTGCCATCGACTGTATCATCTGTTCGCTGACTATCTTGGGCGCTTTGGCGCCATGGATAAGCACGGCTCCGACGACCAGATCGGCATCTTTTAGATGCTCAGCTATAGCTTCCTGGCTCGATAAAAAGAACTCTACATCGGGCAGTGTCGAGGCTTTGGTTTGCTGCATTTTCACCGGATCGATACCTGCAACAAACACATTGGCGCCCATTGCCATGGCGACTTGCGCTGCATGTTGGCCGACTACGCCGTCGCCGATAATCACAACCTTGCCATGCCGTTTACCCAGCACTTTACCCAGCTGCACTCCCCTGCCCTGATTAAATTCGGCCAGATAGTAAGCGCCCATCAGCGTCGCCATGTTTCCGGCGATGGCGCTCATCGGTGCAAGCAGCGGCAAGCGTCCTTGTTCGTCTTCCAGGGTTTCGTAGGCTATCGCGGTTGTGCCTTTTTTTAACAGCTCTTGGGTCAGGCTGGGCGTCACCCCGGCCAGATGGAGATAGGTGAAAATGGTCTGCCGATCCAGGTATTGGTATTCGAATTCCAGCGGCTCTTTGACTTTGACGACTAGGTCAACGGCCCAGGCGGCATCAGCCGAAACCAGCTCCGCCCCCGCTTGTTGATACTGCTCGTTGCTAAAGCCTGAGTTCAGTCCGGCGTCGGTCTCGATAAAAACCTGATGCCCTTTTTGAATTAAGAAACGTGCGCCATCGGGTGTGACTGCAACCCGGCCTTCCTGGTCTTTTATTTCTTTGGGGACTCCGATTTTCATTAGCCGTTCTTCTTGGCGTAACTGAGCGCGCCCAGCAATGCGACTTCAGGATTGGTGCAGACTTTAACCGATATTTGCTGCAACACGGGGCGGCAGCGGCCTTTCGCCAAAAAGCCGCGCATAAAATCGCCTTGTTGCAGCACGGGCAGGATTTTTGCGCCTATGCCTCCGGCCAGATATACGCCGCCATAGGGTAGGCATTTAAGCGCTAGGTTCCCGGCTTCCGAGCCATAAAGCCTACAAAACAGTTTTAACGCAGCTACGCACAACGTATCGTTACCGGCAACGCCGACTATGCCGATGACTGCAGCTGGATCTTGCTCCGTCATCTGGCGCTCGGTTTCCAGGTTAACCGGCGCGTGGTTAATGTGTTTGAGGAATTGATAAATATTGACTAGGCCTTCACCGGAAATAAGTCGCTCACAGCTAATATGCTCAGGGTGTTTTTCCAACATAAACTTAAGCAAGGCTATTTCCTGCTCATTAGTCGGCGCAAAATCGGCATGCCCACCTTCGCTGGCAAGAACGAGATGCTTGCTGCCATCCCAGGCGACGATGGCCTCGCCCAAGCCGGTTCCTGCGGCAACCACGGCGATGTTGCCTTGCTTAGGTTGTGCGTCGGGATTCAGTTCGACAAAATTGTGCTCAGGCAAATCCAGCAAGCCCCATGCGGTCGCTTCCAGGTCATTCAGCAGCCAAACGTTTTGGCTATTGGTACGCTCGCCGATCTCTTTACAACTAAGCACCCACGGCAAGTTAGTGGTTTCGCAACGGCCGTTGATAACGATACCGGCCACGCCGATGCATACAGCCGTTATCCGGGGATTATCGGCATCGGTCAAAAACGAAGCCAGCAACTCGGTAAAGGTCGGATAGTGGGTGCTGGAAAACTGCTCTTTTCTTAAGCACTTAACTTCACCAGCCTCAACATCGAACAACGCCAGGATGGTTTTTGTGCCGCCGACGTCACCGGCTAATATCATTTGGTGCCTTCGTAGCTGTTAAACACTTTGACCTGCTTTTCATGGTCGAAACTCACCACATTGTACGGGGCTTTTTTATCGCCCATTTCCATACCGGGACTACCGTTAACCATGCCGGGAACGGCTAAGCCGACGACTTTAGGTTTGGTTTTCAATAATTTTTTAATGTCATCGGCTGGCACATGGCCTTCTATGACATAACCGTCGACAATGGCCGTGTGGCAGGAAGCCAGTTCCTGGGTAACTCCGTATTTATCCTTGATAGGATCTACGTCATCGGTGACGATCTCTTTGATATTAAAGTTATTTTCTTTCAAATGAGCCAGCCATTTGCTGCAACACATGCAGGTCGGACTTCTATGTACGGTGATGTCAATCGGCTTACCGGGGTTCTCGGCTTTAACGCCCACATTGGCAACAAGCAAACCGATTGCCAACAAAACTTTCACTATTTTCATGATTGTAACTCCTTCATTGAATGATATTCGATGTTTAGACCTGATGATAAGCCCGGCTGTGCTGATGTACGGCATCAACCATTGCTTTAACATGATCCGGGTTCATATCGGGCAAAATACCGTGTCCCAAGTTGAACACATGGCCTGAACCCGAGCCGTATTTATGCAAGATGGTTTTTACTTTTTCGCTGATGACGGAGGGGTCGGCATACAGCGCAACCGGATCCATATTGCCCTGCAAGGCGACTTTATCTCCCACTCGAGTACGCGCCAAGCCGATGTCGGTCTGCCAATCCAGACCTAACGCATCATAGCCGGAATCGGCCATGACTTCCAGCCAAAGCCCGCCGCCTTTGGTAAACAGGATGGTCGGAATCTGCTGCCCATCTACATTGGTTTTAAGCTGCGCCCTGACTTGCTTGGCGTAGTATAAGGAAAACTCGAGATAATCTTCAGTCGTCAACATACCGCCCCAGGTGTCGAACAACATAACCGCCTGAGCGCCCGCTTCAATCTGGGCATTCAAGTAGACCGCAACCGATTGCGCCAATTTATCCAGCATCATGTGCATCAACCTGGGCTGCTCGTACATCATGCTTTTAACTTTTTGAAAACTCTTGCTGCTGCCGCCCTCGACCATATAGGTCGCCAGTGTCCAGGGACTGCCGGAAAAGCCGATTAACGGCACACTGCCTTGCAGGTTTTTCCGTATCAACCGAACCGCATCAATGACGTAACGCAAATCGGTGTCGGGATCGGGAATCGGCAGCTTGTTTACATCGGCCGCAGTTCTGACCGGGTTGCTAAATTTTGGCCCCTCGCCTTCGGTAAAATAAAGCCCTAAACCCATCGCATCGGGTATGGTCAATATGTCCGAAAACAGGATGGCCGCGTCAAAGTCAAAGCGCCGTAGCGGCTGTAGAGTGACCTCGCAAGCCAGCTCGGGATTGGTGCATAGGTCTAAAAAGCTGCCTGCCTGCTCCCTGACTTGCCGATATTCCGGGAGATAACGCCCCGCTTGTCGCATCATCCAAATAGGTGTGTACTCAACAGGTTGCTTTAACAACGTTCTAATAAAGGTATCGTTTTTTAATACGGTCATGGATTTAATGATTCTGATTTAAAATTTGTAGGATGGATAAACGCAGTATAACCCATCGCAATAATGCGCTTGTTTGATGGGCTTCGCTGCCGCTCAACCCATCCTACTTATGTTCTATCGGACTACTTTTCTTACCAGTGCATTGTGAAATTCAAAAGGCAAAGACTGACGAGCTTTATTGGCCGATACAGGATCAGGATATGCACCATATCCTAAAGTAAACTTGTCTTTGCCTTTGTCTATCGTCTTAACGACTCTAATATCCGGCGCCAAAGCCGGGTATTTTCTAAGTATGTCGTCAACAGATGACTGCTTTGATAACACCATAAGCTGCAAGGTGAAATTATTGTCTGCTTGCGCTGGAAATGGCGGCGGCAAGGGTTCCAGACCATTTGCCGCACTTCCCCCATTCCTGGGGGGCGGAAGTGTCGTAATCGGCGGAGAAACGATGCGAGTAGGCTCCAGTTGCGGAGATGGAGCCTCTGGCACCGCCGCTTCTGTAGCTGGCTCTTTGGGCGATGCCACAACGTCCACGGGCGCTGGTGGCGTCGAAATAGCTTCCTGCTTATTGGGTATAAACGGCTCTATAGGATTAACGGGTTTGCTCAACTCCGGTTGTTTTGGCGCTTCTGGCGATGCCACTAAAGGCTCGGCAATTTTCTGCGGTACAAAGTAAGATTGCTTTTGATTCAGTGTCGGTTCAACCACTACGGGACTCACCGGTTCGGACTGGACTTTCATTGCCGGTTTTTTCGGGATACGCGGTTTAACCTTATTAACCGCTTTAGCAATCTCCGGCTGCTTAGGTTTTTCTTGAGATTCATCCAGTGCTTCTGCAATTTTTTGTTGCGCGACGACAGATTGATTGCTGTTTGGGTTCTGCACAACGCCAACTGCACCTACCGGCTCGGGCGGGGCTTTAGCTTCCAGTTTTTCAGGGATAGGGAGTTCAATGATTTTTTGCGGTGCGCCAGCAGACGGCTTGTTTTCAGGCTGCGTAGTAACTATCGCACTCGCCGCATCAGGTTTTGCCACAGAAGCTACCGATTGCTGGCCTACCTTGGGTGCATTGGCTTCAACCGAAGACGATATCGCATTTCTTGCTTCATTTGCCGGTACTGATTGCTGCTGCGACTCAATAACTGGCTGGGCTGTTGGCATTACCACCGACACTGACTGTGAAGGAGCCATTTCGACAATGTTCGTTTTTTGTTCAACTGGAGCAGGAGGTAGAGCAAGGTCTGGAGCGTTTGCCGACGGCTGCATGTCTGCGGCTGCTTCGGGCGGTTTTGGGGCATTACCTCCATCCGTGGAAGTCGGATTAGGAGATGGGGAAGTGCCGAGAACGTTTGCCGAAGATGACAGCCACTGCGCAACAACCGCTATAGCGATTGCCGCTACAACGGCAAGAACAACTATCCATTTCAATTTTCCACTTGTTTTAGCGACGGGGGATCCTGATATCTCGGCAATGATTTTTCCCGGAACACCGTGCGTGTCCCGATAGATATGCGCAATCATGTTTTCGCTGATTACTTTAAACGATAAGTTCGCATAGGGTTTTGTTGACAGATGCTGTAAAAAATCACCGCACTGCCTTTCTGATAAGGGTGGGATTTCAACAATATGGCAATCATCAATTGCACGATCCGATACGTGTTTCATCTGCAATTCGTCATGCGTTAAAGCGAAAACCACTCTTAAAACAGAATTCGCCGCTGCATATTGAATGATGGCAGCAATCAAACCGGGGACTAATTCGCCCGCATTATCAACAATCAATACGATTTGTTTATGTTGTTTTTCGTACTGCGCAAAGGCCATTGATAGCGACTGAGCCGGGGCATTCGCGATGCTCTGGGTTAACTGCTCGTAAATCGCCTCAAAACTTAAATCGGCGGAACCCTGAATAAGACAATACTGCCATGACTCAGTCTTGCGCTGTTGCAAAACCTCAAGCAGCGTCGTTTTACCGATGCCTTCCGGGCCGCAAACGACAAGGGCTTGAGTCAGGTTTGAAAGCAGATGAATCAATAAATCAAGCTTCTGCATTCTTTCCTTTGATATCAAGGAATGAGCCGCCGCATTGTTTATCTGATCCATATTTATCTTATCAGCAGGCTGTTTCGCATGATAAGTAACATCATCGTCGTTATCATCTACCATAGGTTTTAAGCGTCATTTCCAATAGTTCTCGATCCACGTCTACGGGCAAAGTTGCCTCGCCGATTTTTCTCAACAAAATCAACCTGATTTGACCATCTACATTCTTTTTGTCTACCGCCATCAATTCCAAAAACCGATCCGTATTGATGTCTTCCGGCGGATGTATGGGCAATCTGGCTTTTTTAAATAGGGCAATAATTCTTGCAACATCTTCATCGTCTAACCAGCCTTTTCTTCTGGAAAGATCGGCGGCTTGGCAAGTGCCAATAGCGACCGCTTCACCATGAAGATATTTGCCGTAACCTGCGCCGGTTTCTATCGCATGACCGAAAGTATGGCCTAAATTTAACGTCGCCCTGATACCGGTTTCGGTTTCATCTTCGGCGACTATTTCAGCCTTGTTAATGCATGATCGTTCTATCGCATAAGCCAATGCCTGTTTGTCTCGACCCAGTAACGCATCGATATTGTTTTCCAGCCATTGAAAGAACTCGACGTCCCTAATCAGGCCGTATTTGATCACTTCAGCTAGCCCTGCCGATAATTGGCGGTCATCCAACGTATCCAGCACATCGGCATCGGCAATAACGCATTGAGGCTGATAAAAAGCGCCAATCATGTTTTTACCCAATGGATGATTAACCCCGGTTTTGCCGCCCACCGACGAATCGACCTGAGCCAGCAATGTTGTGGGTATTTGCACGAATGCAATGCCCCGCTGATAACAAGCCGCCGCAAAGCCGCCCATGTCGCCGATAACGCCGCCGCCCAAAGCGATCAACGTAGCATTACGGCTGAATTTACAAGCCAGCAGTTTATCAAAAACTTGAGATAGGGATTCTAAAGTCTTGAACTGTTCGCCATCGGGAAGTATCACGGTTTCGACCCTATAGCCCTGCAAGTTTTTTAAAACCGCATTCAAATATAAGGGGGCGATGGTTTCATTGGTAACGACAACAACCTGCTGGGACTTTATATGCTTTGTGATCAATTCAGGCTGGCTCAATAAATCAGAGCCTATATAGATCGGGTAACTACGGTCACCTAATTCAACCAGTAATTTTTTCATATTTATTAACGCTTGGAGCTAGTAGGTCGGGTAACCCGATCTACATGAATTTTGTTTATTAACGATTAGCCGAGTTATATTCTTCCAGAATGTGACTGACAACTTCTTTGCTTTGCATCACTCCGGTGTCTACCTTAAAGTCAGCGCAAGACAAATACAGAGGCTCGCGCTGTGCGAATAAGCTTTCTATCCGATCTCTGGGGTTGTCTGTTTTCAGTAACGGGCGTTGCGTATCCCGGCGCGTCCGTTCCAAAATCCTTTCGACTGAACACTGCAAATAGACAATGAAACCATTTTCTTTCAGAAGCTTGCGATTTTCTTCGCGTAAAATAGCACCACCGCCTGTCGCCAGCACAATGCCCTTCATTTGCGTCAGTTGCTCAATCATCTTCTGCTCCCTATCCCTGAATCCTTCTTCTCCCTCAAACTCGAATATGGTCGGAATATCTACGCCGGTTCTTTCCTCAATCGCCTTGTCGCTGTCATAAAAAGGCACTGACAACGCTCTCGCTAACTGTCGTCCTATCGTGGTTTTCCCTGCACCCATGAGGCCAACTAAATAAATGTTCTCTGATCGCGTCATGACCTGCCTTGTCTGCGGTTAAACCATTAAAAAAGGGGGTATTATACCCCCTTTTTACTCCTAGTACGACTGCATGGATGCAGGAGATAGAGCAACGCAGGAGCGGTTGCCGAGAAGCAATCAATCGCTGGCTACATTATCTTTCATGATTTTTGGGGTAACAAAAATCAGCAACTCTTGCTTGGATTTTATTTCTGATGAATTCGTAAATAAAAATCCTATACCCGGCAAATCGGCGAAAAAGGGGATTTTTTTCTTGTTCATAGACTCTGCCCCCTCGTAAACCCCGCCTAAAACAATTGTCTCGCCATCTTCAACGAGTACCGATGTTTTAACCTGTCTTTTATCAATAGAAGGATTACCCTGTGAAGTCACATTTGTGTAGTTCGGAACATCTTTCTTAACCAGCAAATTCATGATAACCGAGCCAGCGGGAGTTATCTGCGGCGTTGCGTTTAACTCCAGAACGGCATCCTTATAAGTAACTGTTGTCACGGTAGCTCCCGCTGAAACCGTCACAGCCTGATATGCAATCTGGACACCTTGCGTCATAACTGCCGTGCAGCGATCCATAGTCATTACCCTGGGGTTGGATACTATTTCGCCCTTCCCTTCAGCCTGTAAGGCTTGAAGCTCAAGATTCAGCACATAATCGGCACCTCTAGCCAGGGTCATGCCCAAAGCGCCAGGAGGTGAACCCGTTATGGCTGTCGCCCCCAAATCAACCAACAAATCGGTTGGTTTTCTTGTTCCTGTCGGAGTAGTAGGGTCTAAACCAGTTCCAGGAACCTCAGTCCCGCCTATAGCAAATGTCTTTCCACTTGGCATGGAGGAAGCCTGTTTTGCCACGCCAAACTTGACCCCTAAATTTTGAGTGAAATTATCGTTTGCAATAACAACCCGTGCCTCAATCATCACCTGTTTCACAGGAACATCAAGCTTGCGTATCAGCTTCTTGACCTCGTCCAGACGTTTTGTCGTCTCGCGAACAATCAAGGTATTGGTTCGGGCATCGACAACGGCCGATCCACGGGCAGAAAGCAAGCCGAACTTGTCATTGCTAGCTCCTGACCCACCGGCTTCTGCCCCCTGACTTGCTTGCCCGGTAGCCGAAGAGCCGCCCGCAGCGGAAGCCGTCGATGAGCTGCCGGACGAAACTGATGAAACGCTGGAAGTTGCCCCAGTTGTATCGGGAACCCCGCAACTACCAAAAGCACCCGTATCAGCGCCATTTAACAGATTTCTGAAGTCCTCTGCCTTGGCGTAATTGATTTTAATATATTCAGTCACCAGAGGATCTAACTGCTCAATAACTTTTTCTGTTTCCTGTTGTTTCTTCTTGTAGTCCTTAATTTTATCCAATGGTGAAATCAACGTGACATTACCGGTCTCATACTTGCCCAGATCCTTGGTCATCATGATAAAGTCCAGTGCTTCATCCCAAGGCACATCATCCAGTTTTAAGGTAATCGTACCCGTTACATCATCACCGGCAACCACATTCTGCCCGGTAAACTCGGCCAGAATCGCAATAACGCTACGAATTTCAATTTCCTGAAAATTTAAAGACAATCTATCTCCAGAATATTTGGTACGCGATCTATCCAGCGCATCTTTTTCTTCATTGCTTAAAGGACGAAACTCAACAGTCAGCAACCCGTCGGCTTGAAATACGGAATAATCGTAGAGCGCATTTTGCATAGACACGGTAATAGTGGTGAGTTGGTCAGTCGAAACCGTATCAATAAACTTAACCGGCGTTGCAAACTCGGACACATCCAGCCGTTTAGCTAGGCTTTCAGATAATCGGGTGTTCAAAAAGCTGATGATGACTTTCCCGCCTTGTTCTTTGGAGTTAACAATAGTATTGGGATTAGCCAAATTAACCAATATGCGCCCCTCGCCTTTATCGCCGCGCTTAAAGTCAAAACCGCTGATATTTTGTGCAGGAATTAACGCGGCCGCCACCGCATTAGCCGCCTTTGCTGCGGCAGGCGCTGCAACAGACGGTGCGGTTTTTGCCACCACGGGTTTTATTGCAGCAGGCATCGCAGCCTTTGCAGAAGTCAAGGTCAGCAACACTTTATTGCCAACTATCTTCGTTTCAAAAGGCGTGGTCTCGATCAAATTAACAACAACACGAACTCTGCCAGCGGCCTCAACCACA
>JANYKK010000171.1 GCA_025361585.1 Methylobacter sp.
ACTTGGCTGTGTATATCGAGATCATCGCTCAAAGCCTGTTCAAGTTCGGCGAGCTGTTCATCATAAAGCTCCTGGGTTAATGCACCTGCTTGCAGCTGTTCTTTGAGCTCAGTCAGTCGCTGCCGGGCAATAGCGATATTGCGCTGATCCTGATCTAAAAATCCCCCCCAGCCCCCCTTTGAAAAAGGGGGGCTGGGGGGAGATTTCCACAACGGCGGCAGCACAATCAAGAAAGCGGTCAAGATCATTACGCTAACGATCAACAAAAATAGCATATTCAAGACTGATCACCTTCTTCCAATAAGCTGCGGATTTTTTGTTGCTTTTCGGCGCTGATTTCAATTATTGCCGCAGTTTTTTTGCGTTGAGCAAACAAAAACACCGCGACCAAACCGATTAACAGGAACACCACCGGCCCTATCCACAGCAGGCCGGTTTTGAGCTTAAGCGGCGGATTGTATAAAACGAAATCACCATAGCGATCTGTCATAAATTGGGCAATATCCTGTTTTGATTTGCCTTGTTGCAGCATCTCGTAAACCTGTCTGCGCAAGTCCGCAGCCAGCTCCGCATTGGAATCGGCGATGGTCTGGTTTTGACAGACCAGACAACGCAGTTCCGAGGTCAGCTTTTCGTAGGCGGCTTGTTGCTCGGGGTTCGCAAACGTACGGAATTCGACACCGGCGCAAGCTATGCCGGACAGTATCAATAACAAGGCGATAAATAAATGCTTCATTAATTTTCAGCCTGCAATTTGGCGATCAAAGGTAAGAAAATTTGCTGCACGTCTTCCGGCGTAACGGGGCCGGTATGCTTGTAACGAATCACGCCCTGCTTATCAACGACGAAGGTTTCCGGCACCCCGTAAACCCCCCAGTCGATGCCGATACGTCCATCCTGATCCATGATGCTGACATCATACGGGTTGCCCAATTGCGCCAGCCAGCCTAAGGCGGCTTCAGGTTCATCCTTGTAATTCAAGCCGACGATAATCGCGGCTTTGGTTTGAGCTAATTGGTTGAGTATCGGGTGCTCGGAACGGCAAGAGGCGCACCACGACGCCCACACATTAAACAGCCAGACGTTGCCTTTTAAATCGGTTGGGGATAATTTTTCCGCAGGTGATTGAAGCTTGGGCGCGGAAAATGCCGGGGCCGGTTTGTTGATCAACGGCGAAGGAATCTCGTTGGGATGAAGATTTAAGCCCAGCGCCAGAAACACCGCCAAAACAATGAATAATATTAAGGGGAGAATGTACTTAAGCATCGGCAGATATCTCGTTTGCTCCCGGCAAAGGCGACCGGCCGGTCGCCCCTACGGCTGCTATTTTATAGCGCCGGTCGCAAGCGGCGATTAAACCGCCCGCCGCCATGAACAATGCGCCCAACCAAATCCAACGGATGAACGACTTGTAATAAATCCTAAGGCTCCATGCGCCCTTGTCACCGAGCGGCTCGCCTATCGCAACAAACAAATCCCTGAATAATCCGGCGTCAATAGCCGCTTCGGTCATCGGCATTTTTTGCACTTGGTAAACCCGTTTTTGCGGCTCCAGTTTGGCGACTTCCTTGCCGTCGTAACTGACAGTCACCTTAGCCTGTTCGGCAATATAATTAGGCCCTTGGGTTTGCTTGACGCCGTGGAATTCGAAGATATAGCCGGACATATCCAGCTTGTCGCCCAGAGCCATGCGGACATCTTTTTCGACGCTGTAAACGGAGGTCAGGGTAATGCCGATCACGAATACGGCGATGCCTAAATGCGCCACGGTCATGCCGTAAAAACCGGCCGGTACGGTTTGCAGCCGCTGCCATGAAAATCCCTGCGGCCCCATCCGGCCGACAAAAGACAGAGCGGTTATTGCAACCGTCCACAATGCCAAGATCAAGCCCAATACCGCGCCCCAGGAATAAAACGGCATAGCCAACGGAATCAGCAAGCCGCCGGAAATACAGGCCAGCGCAATCCAGCGCACGTTTAATGCGATACGGTTGATGCTGTCCCGTTTCCAGCGCAGCAACACACCCATGCCCACGGCAATCGCCAGCGGCGCCATCAGCGGAATGAACACGGCATTAAAATAAGGAGGGCCGACGGAAATCTTGCCCAATCCCAACGCATCGATCACCAAGGGGTACAAGGTACCCAGCAAAATACTGGAAGCCGTCACCACCAGCAGCACATTGTTCAGCAATATCGCCGACTCTTTGGACACCAGTTCGAAGGTCGCGCTGCTTTTAACGTATGGCGCTCTTATCGCATACAGCAATAACGAACCGCCGACCACGACCGCCAGAAATACCAGGATGAACAAGCCTCGTGCCGGATCGCTGGCAAACGCATGCACCGAGGTTAATACGCCGGAACGCACCAGGAAAGTACCGAGCAGGCTTAACGAAAACGCAAAAATCGCCAGCAATACCGTCCAGGTCTTGAACACGCCGCGTTTTTCGGTCGCGGCCAATGAGTGAATCAGCGCAGTGCCGACCAGCCAAGGCATGAATGAGGCATTTTCGACCGGATCCCAAAACCACCAGCCGCCCCAGCCCAGTTCGTAATAAGCCCACCAGCTGCCTAAGGCAATGCCGATAGTTAGAAACATCCAGGCGATGTTAGTCCAGGGTCTCGACCAGCGCGCCCAGGCCGCATCCAGACGACCTTCGAGCAGCGCGGCAATAGCAAAAGCGAACACCACCGAGAAGCCGACATAACCCATATAAAGCATCGGCGGATGAATCGCCAAACCGGGATCCTGGAGCAACGGGTTTAAATCGCGTCCTTCGATCGGCGCAGGGAATAACCGTTCAAACGGGTTGGAGGTCAGCAATAAAAACAGGATAAAACCAATAGAGACCAGCCCCATCACCCCTAAAACGCGGGCAACTGTAACATCGGGAATATTGCGACTAAACAATGCAACCAAGCCTGTCCAGCAAGATAAAATCAGCGCCCAAAGCAGTAAGGAACCTTCATGCGCGCCCCAGACACCGGAAATCAAATACAAAACCGGCAA
>JANYKK010000174.1 GCA_025361585.1 Methylobacter sp.
TACCAATGAGGAATATGTCTCCAAACAAGGCTGGGGGCATGGCACTTATGACTCGGGAATAAAGTTGGCTACTGCCGCAAACGCAAAAAAACTATTTTTTACCCACCATGAACCCACCCGTAGCGATGCAAGTCTTGAGGCTATTTATCAACGTTTGCTGCAAAATCACCCGGGAATAGGCTGCGAATTATTGCTTGCTCAGGAAGGGGTCGATATTTTGCTTTGATCCTGTCCAACAGGATTAAACAGATGATCCAGCGCGCTATGCACTTCATCAATGCCGCTTTTTTTCAATGACGAAAACAGCTGTATCGTCAACGGGAAACTGGCGTCTTGTAACTCCTTTTGCACTTGCAACAAGGTATTTTTAGCTGCCCCGTAATTCAACTTATCCGCCTTGGTTAACAACACATGCAGCGGCAGCCCGGTATGCTCGCACCACTCTATCATCTGCCAGTCGAATTCGGTTAACGGATGGCGTACGTCCATCACCAGAATAATGCCGCATAACGACTTGCGGCTGGTTAAATACGTTTCCATCAACTCATGCCATTTTTTCTTTACCGCCAAAGGCACTTTGGCGTAGCCGTAACCCGGCAAATCGACGAATCGCTGCCGCTCGTTAATTGCAAAAAAATTAAGCATTTGGGTTCTGCCCGGCGTTTTGCTGATGCGGGCCAATGCGTTTTGCCGGGTTAAGGTATTAATTGCGCTGGATTTGCCCGCATTTGACCGCCCCGCAAACGCCACTTCCATGCCCTGATCCGGAGGCGTATCGCGAAGATGTGGCGAACTGTTAATAAATTTTGCTTGGGTGTAAACTGGGTTCATCGTTGTCTCGCTTAGAGTCACTATTTAGAGTAGAATTCGATTATGCACAGGCAGCCTTATGGGCGACCAGCCGGTCGTCCCTACGATAAATGACTAATCATTCCGAAGGGGAATTTGATGAAGAAAAAATGGCAAATACTTTCAATTTCTCTGGCGTTGACCAGTGCTACGGGTATTTTACACGCAGAAGGCAATATTAACGCAGGAAAACAAAAAGCAGAATCCTGCGCCAGCTGCCACGGCGACAACGGCAACAGTATGGTAGCGACATTCCCCAAGCTTGCGCAGCAACATTCATCCTATCTGGCGCGTCAGTTACATGCATTTAAAGACGGCAGCCGCAACGATCCGATGATGTCGGCTATGGCGCTGGCCTTAACTGATGACGATATAGCTGACATATCCGCATACTACGCAGCGCAAAAGATTTCGGAAAACGCCCTGCCGGTCTTGGCAGCTGATGATGAAGACGAAAAACCGGTCGGCAACAAAGATGTCCAGGCGCTAATTGCTCAAGGCAGCAATCTTTACCGCAACGGTAACCTGAGCAGCGAAGTCTCCGCCTGCATCGCTTGCCACGGTTCGTTGGGCGAAGGCAATAAACCGGCTTCATTTCCTGCGTTAAAATCGCAACACGCCGACTATTTGATAAAAACGCTTACCGATTTTAAATCCGGTTCGCGCAGTAAGAATCCAGAAAACATCATGCACATGATTGCAAAGAAAATGACCGATGAAGAAATAAAAGCCGTTTCTTATCGTATATCGATGATGAAATAAGTGAAAGGCGGATTCGCCCTACAAAATCTTACAGAGAGCCTTACGCTATGTTAAAAAAAATCACTCAAGCCAGCTTATTAATCGTAGTATTTTTCTGTTCAACCTTGGTAAAAGCCGAAGCGGTTGGCTATGAAACCCTGTCACCGGCACAGCCCACCCATAATCCCGATAAAATCGAAGTCATTGAATTCTTCTGGTACGGCTGCCCACATTGCTATAGCTTTGAGCCGCTGCTGGAGGCCTGGGTAAAAAACCTACCGAAAAATGTTGAGTTTATTCGTCAACCCGCTGTATTCAGCGATCTTTGGGGTAAACATGCCAAGGCTTATTTTACCGCTGAAGCGCTCGGCGTAGTCGATAAGGTTCATGCTGATTTTTTCGATGCTTTGCAGAACAAAAAACAAAATCTTGAAACCGAAGACCAGCTGGCCAAATTCTTCGTTGCGCACGGCGTTAAAGAGACCGAATTCCATGAAGCCTACAATTCATTTCTGGTTGATGCCAAAATGCGCCAAGCCGCCGCCACGGCGGGTCGTTACGGCGTAACCGGCGTTCCTGCCGTCATTATTAACGGCAAGTATAAAACCAATGGCCCTATAGCCGGTTCTCATGAAAAAATGTTAGAAGTAATGAACCAGCTGATTCAACAGGAAAGCAAGGCAAAATAATTTCGGCCTGAATCAACGGATTACTATAAGTAAATAATAAATCGATGCGGCGTTTTGTAACGCCGCCTGTATTGCGTCATTTTGTCCCTTAATCATTGACAAGGTCTATCATGAGTTTATTTAATAAGGCAGCCGACCAGGATAAATGGAAAGAGAAATATTTAGATCTGCTTGATGAACAAGAACAGTCAGAGGTTTCTTCCAGGAGATCAGAGGAAACTTATAAGGAAAAAGAAGACCTGCTTTGTAAAACAATAGTACGCTTGACTATCGCAACTACTGGCCTCGACCCTCTCCTGGATCCGCATTTGGTGGGCATCCGCGATCAATTAAAAAACGGCATAAACAGCCAAGCACTTAAAGATGAGCTTGAAAAATTCACCAATTCTGTCGCCCAAATCAAGCACACGCCACATCAAAACGGGTCAGCGGAAACCGACCTGCTATTTGATTTCCTGCTTCAGCAATATACAACTGAAACACAACAAAATGCACTCAAAATACTGAAAAAAAAAGCGGGAGCGGTTGCCGAGGCCACAAAGTTCGAGACTCCCAATCAATTATTTATCGCAATACTCGACGCTATCGAGCCTGATGACGACACATCAGCACCGAATATCATCACCAACCACATTGATATAGGTATTGTCAGCAGACAATTATTGCTGTTGCTGGAAGCCATCGAAATCCCCAGTATCTTTGATCAACAGGCGCAAATAGCAAAACAATTGCTTGCCGCTCCTAATCAAACCACAACGGCGTTTGAAACTATCCTGGATAAGTCCTTTAAACTGCTGATTAAAATCAAACAACACAACCAATCCGAACAGCAAGACATCGACAAATTTCTCTCCCATATTACCGAACAGCTGGCAGCTCTGGATGTAAGCGTGATGGGAGCCAGCACAGCAGCGATTGAATCGGCCGAAAACAGAAGCAAACTCGATCAATCCGTTTCTGAACAGATGGAAGAATTGAAGTTAAGCTCGACCAACGCCACAAAACTGGAGCCTTTAAAAGGCATCATTAACAATCGGTTGGCAACAATTGCCAAGGAAATTCAGGAGCACACCCAAAAAGAGGCTGTTCAACGCCAAAAAACCCAGCAACAACTGGATGATTTGGTCGACAAAATAAAAGACATGGAGTCTGAATCCAGCGACCTCAAATCAAAACTGAAAATTGCCAATACCCAGGCATTGCGCGACACCTTAACAGGCCTGCCAAATCGCAATGCCTATAACGAACGCCTGGAAATCGAATTGGCTCGCCTGAAACGTTACAATTCACCCTTAAGCCTTATCATCTGGGACATTGATCATTTCAAAGCCATCAATGACAGCTATGGGCACAAAGCCGGCGACAAAGTGCTGCTGTTAATGGCCAAACAATTATCCGAGCATTCGCGCGCAACCGATTTTATTTCCCGATTTGGCGGCGAAGAATTTACTATGCTGCTACCGAACACCGACGGTCAATCGGCTTTGTTACTGGCCAATCAACTGCGACAAGCCATTGAAAAAACAGGCTTTAATGCTGGCGGCACCTCCGTTGCGATTACTATATCCTGCGGCGTTACCGAGTTTACCCTGAATGACACCGACGAATCGGCATTTGAACGCGCAGACCAGGCTCTTTATCAGGCTAAAGATCAAGGCCGCAACCGATGCTGCTTACTGTAAAGACCTAAGTTGTGGGCGCGAATTTGCTTGCGACCGATGACTTTCTCTCTTACTACCGGATCAAATCGTCGGGAACCGGATTTTCCGGATAAGCGTCACTTTCATGCAATGTAGGGTGCGCCGTGCGCGCCTTCGGAGCTAAGGCACGCACGGCACGCCCTACGAGGGATGT
>JANYKK010000189.1 GCA_025361585.1 Methylobacter sp.
ACAAATTCCTTTTGAAGCCCTATTAGTAACAGTATTGTTACTAATTAAGTTCCTCTAAAAATGCCGTTAATACTGTCGCCACAATCATGTCGGCTGTAGTACCCGGATTAATACCATAAAACTTAAGCTCCTGATCCAGGCAAAAAAACAACGACTTTATTTGCTCTGGATTATCAGTTTTTAACAACTCATCACTGAGCTGAGCCATTTTGGTAGCTACCATCTCAGAGTACTGATCTCCGTATTTCCTTTCGATATGACTGTCGGGAAATTGACTCAGCATGTCGACATACGCCGCAGCCGCAGCCCAATTCCGGTCGCCCCACCGATTAAAGCCCGCATTGTACCTTAAAACTGAGAAATTAAAAATATCTTTATATCCTGTAAGGTATTGAAGCGCAATGCGATCTTTTTCGCTGGCAATTTGCATCGCCTCAAGTAATGTAACTGATGCTTGCTCATTAACATCTTGTTCGTCAGAGCTGCCCAAGCCGCCTGGCGACGCCAATGTTATGGCCTTGAATACCCAATCGGCATCTTGTATCGTTGCATCGCTAATAACTTTGCTGACCGCCTGCCGTAGCGTTAAGTCCGATTTTTTGTGACTGCTCGCCTGAACCAAAGGCGCGCACAGCAAAATAATGCCCAGATTGGTATTGCAACCCACCACCTCACGCGTTGCCTTGACGGCATAATAGATTTTTTCACCGAGGGAATAATCGGGATTGCAAAGCGGCCCGGCACTGACCTTAGCGCTGAGCCTAAAATCGGCGACGGTCATATCATGACCATCCGCATAAACACTGACATTGCCGGGCTTAAATGCCTGCACGTCAACCTCGCAGGCTTGCCGATAAAGTTCGCTAAGCTGCTCAGGCGAAATCATTTTTATTCATCTTGCGGGTGATCAAATCATCTACCATCAGCTCGGCAACATTCACATCGCAAACGCTTTCCAGACCTTTCCAGGCCGGTATGCTGTTAACTTCAATGATTGTGCAACGCCCTTCCCTATCCTTGATAATATCGATCCCGGCATAATCCATCGCTAATGCAGTCGTCGCTTTAACGGCCAAATCGACCATTTCGGGTTCCAAGTCAATCAGCTCGCAAGTCGCGCCTCTGGCAACATTATTGAGCCAGAATTTCCCGCGCCTGCGCATTGCCGCAACCGCCTTGCCGTTAATCACAAAAACGCGGTTATCGGAAAAACCCTCGCCTTCGCAATGAACAAAGCGTTGCAGATAATAAACGCCATGACTGCCAGTCAGCCAGATCAAATCGGTGGATTTTTCAATGCGGCGTATGCCTTCGCCCTGTGAGCCGAACAAGGGTTTACTAATCAGCAAATTGCCCTGCTTTAATTCGGCCTCCGCAATCTTTAAGGCTTCGCCCCGGTCACGCAACACCCACGTCATAGGGGTCGGCAGCCCGGCATGGTGCAGCAAAAAACTGGTCATCGCCTTATCAACACTGCGCTCTACCGCATGCCCGTCATTGTAGACAGGAATACCCACCGTCTTTAGCGCATGCAGAAAATCCAGATACAGTACGACTTCTTCAAGCGAGCCGCCGGGAACGCCGCGCACAAAAACCGCATCGGGAAGCGCGTGTTCAAAACCTGGAATAAAGATCGGTTGTTGGCCGGGTTCGATGGCAAACCGACATTGAGTCAACGAAATATAGTCAGAGCTATAACCCCGACTGGCAAAAGCCAAACTTAATTGTTTGCCATGCCAACCGGGATCATCGGTAAAAATTGCTATACGACCCACGCCTTAGGCTCTCGGCAACTGCTCCTGCGTTGCTCTATCTCCTGCATCCTTGCAGTCGTACGCTCCAAACGATTGATCCAACAAGGCATTGTCAAGCTTGCCGGCACGGAAACTTTTGCCTGATTCCACCGCAGTCACGATGACGCTGGCCGGGCTAAACAGCATTGCGTCGATCTTGAAGAAATCGTATTCATATTGCTTGAAGATGTCAGCAAACGGTTTGCCGTAATCTTTGGAGGTTGAACTTGGCAATTCCTTAGCTAATTTCTCAGCCGCTTCATCAGTGCCTTTGACAAAGATATGCACTTGGCCTGCGAACAAAATCGCATCGTTAGTGCGCCCCATGGCTTTGACAAAATTCGGATGCGGCGGACAAATCGGCGCACTGCCGCTGCCGTCGATAATGTTTTCCAACGGAAAATGCAAAGCATGAGCTTTGTGCATGGCCACTTCCAGCACCCGCGCGACAACCTGCACGCCACCGGCCAGACTGCTGGTAGGCGTGACGATGATGGTCAGTTTGGACGGATCGACCTTACAGGCAGCGGCGACTTTCTCGACGATTTCAACCGGCGGAACCGCATCATTTTCAATCACTAAAACAGTGGAATCGTTGCTATCCTGATATCCCAGTTCTTTATACAACTCTTCAACCGGTTCCTGCTTGCCGTCTTTTATTTTGGTTGCCATCGCCCGCGCGGGGCCTGACCCTAGTGCGTAATATTTCTCATGAGATAAACTCCAGCCTGCATATTGACTACCCAGGCAGCCGAGAACTGGGTTTCCGGTATGGACATTCACTGACAATGGCCAATTATCCGTATAGGAACTATGGCTGATGCTTACCGTGCCCATACCACCGAGACAAATCTCAGCGATAATGCGCCCCGCCTCGATTCCGCCCGGCACTTTAATGCCCGCGTCGATAATGGTGCAGCCGTTGGCTAACTTTTCCACACCTAAACGTAATTTATCCGCATTATCGAGTAGATACTGTACCAAGGGCTGGGTCAATTTATTAACGCTGGCTGTATATTCCATGACGGTCAAAACCTTTCTAGTTTACTAATGATAAGTTGTTGTTTAGTCAGCAGCTGCTCGGCAACTGACTTTGATTGTTTTTGGTGGGCAATAATACTGCAAATCGGTTGTCCTGTGTGAATAAATGAACCGGATTTAGGCAAATCCACACACCAATCCGGCCATTTAAATTTCTCTGGAATGGTTAAATCCTGTTCTGCGTAAACTATTTGATAGGCAGTTTGTGGGGGCGACTTTAGTCGCCCGATCTCTGAATATTGGGCGACTAAAGCCGCCCCCACCGATGATTGAATATGCCTGACCAACAAATCCTGACCGTATAACTGCATGCTCGCAGAAGGGCGCGGATTGATTTCCAGGACATAGCTGCAATCATCCGCGTGAATAAAATCCAGCGAATTTAAGCCTTTTAGCTCAAACGCCGGAACTATTTGTTTTAGCCAGCTTATTATCAAAGCTTTGTGTGCATCCGACAATTCGACGCTGTTGATCACTCCTGAAAAAACAAACGCCTGAGTCGGGCTTAAACACACAGACCATTGGCTGTTAAAACCAATAACTTGAACTTGCTCACCGTCAGCCAGAAACAGCACTGAATGAGGTACACCGGCTTGAAACCTTTGCCAGTAAACCGAATTATCCGTACTGTCATCGGCGTGATAACGCTTTATCCCGACACCGCCCTGCCCTTGCATGGGCTTAAGCAGCCAATCACCCGCACAATCAGGCGCACTAAAAACAACCTCCGGGTGCGGAATATCCAACTGATCCATCGTCGAAAAAAACGCCTGTTTATCCAGCTGCCTTGCAAAAACAGCAGGATGATTACCCAGCAATCTCAACAGGCTATTCAAGTAATACAGACTTTCCGGGTAACACTCAAAACCGCTGCCGTAAATGACCTGAGAGACGGCATAGCACTCGATAAAATAATCTACGGCAGGCGCCAAATCTTGTTCGGCTAATGACTTGATTTGACGAAAATCCTCCGCGCAGCCTTGCGTATCCAGATCGGCAAACAGGTCGATGACCAACGGCTTAAAACCTGCGTTTTTTGCAGCCCGCGCCAGCATCCGTCCTGAATTGGCGACTATCAATATCGTTTCCAGACTACCGCTCCTGCTTCGCAACGGTGGGTTTCGCTATCGATTTACCCATCCTACATGCCAAAAACATCCCCGCCGCTATTTCGCGCACTGGCAACCACAAAACTCAAGTTATCGAAATGCGCAAACTTCAGTCTGGCTTGTTCAGTAATCGATACTGCCAACTTAGCGCCATCAATAGCACAAAATCCGGTCGGCCCCCATGAGGTCTGTCCGATAGCCACCGCACCTTGCTGCTCCAACCATTGCATGGCAAATGCAACTTCGGGGCTGGTAAAAACACCGCCCTGAGCCGAGGAAAAATGCTCGCCAACCGAGCGTTGCAGCTGACTGATCACATCGCCGAATTTACTGATGTCGTTTTCAGCCACCGCAGGTAAACCCTGCATCAGCAATAAATAACATAAACGTGCAGCTTCCGACTGAGGAAACAGCGGCAGCTCCTTAAAAGCCTGGATTTCCTGCTGCCCGTGCAATCCCTGACCACGTTGATCGAACACCAGGATAAACCGCCAGTCATCCGGCACATCCATATGCGCCAGTACCGGCGGCGTGACGGTTCTTTCACCGCGACCGCCATCGACAACTAACCCGCCCTGCTCAAAAACGCCAATACCGATGCCGGAACGTAAGCCCCGATCTGTCACAGCGGCAATTTCACGCACAGTCAGCCCCAAACCGTAGAATTCATTCAGCGCCGCGCCAATTGCCAGTGACATCTGTGTGCCTGAACCCAAGCCTACATGTTCCGGGATCGCGGATTCGATGGTGATATTGAGCCGATCAGATACATGCAGCGCCTCGCACAACCGGGACACGCACTTTTTAGCTCGCTGCGCTCCAGCACCGGTAATAGTGAGCTGCTCGGCTCCAGTAACGGACAGACGGGTGCTGATTTCATTAAGCGCAACGCCAATGCTGCCGAAATGTCGGCCTAGCGATCCGCTTAAATCAATAAAGCCCATGTGCAATCTGGCAGGGGCAATAACTGAAACTTTAGAATGTTGAACTATCAAGATTTATGACTGTGTTTGTGCTGCAAATAATTATTGGAAGTATACATGATCAGCCTTGCGACCGCGAGCTAAGCGCGGATCGCGTTGGCCAATTGGATGCGGATACGCTTTGAGCGAGATCGGTATAGCGCATAGAATGGGTAAAGAGACAATAACCGAAATACAATTATCGATACGATGGCTTTCGTTAACGCTCTACCCATCTTACCGAGCTAATTTTATGGCATTATCGCGAACATAGTTCAAGATGATGAACCGCCTCCTTCGCTAATTGCTTTATCCATACAAGCTATTATTTTTGCAGCCAGAATTTCAACGTGTGTCCCTTTATATATATCAGAATGAACTCCGGTAACCTGTTGAACTTCTAGCCTATCGCCAAGAAGTCTTTTCCATGCATCTTCTGGAAGAATATATCTAAAAAAATTACTTTCCAGCTCCCATCCTTGAAATAATATTACACGCCCCTCATAACTCTTCGGTTGATAACTATTGCGACACGCTACGTCAGGCGCTAATGTATAAATATGGGGCCAGAAACATGAGCCATATTTATATGATTTTGCCACATCATTAACTTTACTTTTAACCCACATCAAAAGCTGTCTTGGACTTTGCCTAAAAAACTTATAAATTATCCGATGATAGGGTAGCAACTGTTTTTCATTTGTCAGATGTGTATCCAGCATTCCCACAAAATTCACCTGCTGTCCATTTGCACGTAATTGACAAGCCATTTCGTAGGCAATCATGCCGCCAAAGGAAAACCCCATTAAATAGTAAGGGCCATACGGCTGCACTAATTGCAGCTCATTAATATAATGACTGGCCAGCTCCTTCAACAGCGGCAGACTGACAGGACGATTACCGTTTTTTGCAGCCATGCCATATCGGAAAAAATAGAGTGGTTGATCCTTTCCTAGGTACCGGGGCAAGTCATGCAACGACATTGTGTGAATCGCAAACAAGGGTGGTCGTGAACCTTGAGTCTGAATTGGAATAAGAGAATACCAAGGGTATTTATCATGGGATCTTATTATTTTTTCGATTTCTTTAATGGTCGGAGATTGATAAATTGCGCCCAAGGGAATATCAAAATTGAGCCATTTGCTAATTTCAGCCGCCATTTTAACCGCCAGCAAGGAATGTCCACCCAACTCGAAGAAATTATCGTGAATATCAATGTTCTTCACCCCCAATAAATTTTCCCAGATAACAATCAATTTGCGCTCGATCTCATTACGCGGAGCAGAGTATTCTTTGGATATTACTTCTGCCAAAGGAAATGGCAGGGCTTTACGGTTCAGTTTGCCATTTGAAGTGAGCGGCAAGGCGTTGAGAAACACATAGGCTGAAGGGATCATGAATTCCGGCAATTTCAGCTTAAGAAAGTCCCGCACTTCAGCTGAGGTGATAATGGGATTGCCTCGGGAAATCAGATAAGCAACAAGCCGTTTGTCGCCTGGAACAGGCTCATACACGTCCACCGCTACCTCACGTAGTTGCGGGTGCTGGAGCAATGTCGCTTCAATATCGCTCAGCTCGATGCGGAAGCCCCGGATCTTTACTTGTAAGTCGTTGCGGAACAGGAATTCAATGGTGCCGTCAGCCAACCATCGAGCCAGATCGCCTGTCTTGTACATTTGTGCGTCAGTTTCCTGAACAAATGGGTCAGGTAAAAAGCGCTCCGCTGTCAACTCGGGACGATTCAGGTAGCCGCGTCCAACCGCTACTCCGCCAATATAAATTTCGCCTGATACTCCAATTGGTACCGGTTGCCGATGGCTATCCAAGATGTAAATACGGACATTCCTAATGGGCGTTCCAATCGGTACGGGGCGATTGAGATACTGCTCAAGATCGGATGACATGCGGTAACACGTGGCTATCATCGTGCACTCAGTCGGCCCGTAATTGTTGGAAAACTCGGGTCGCGGTTCCGGCATTTCCAGCAGCTTGGCTGGCTGCATCGGCTCGCCGCCAAGAAAAACACGCCGAAGACTACTGAGTTCTCCGTTACACCCGGCATCAATCAGCGTATAGAACCCGCTCGGCGTGATGGTCATCATGCTAATGCGCTCGCTTAAAACCTGCTTGACGATTGCCTGCGGATCAAACGGCTCGTTCGCCAAAACCAGCCGTGCGCCAGCGAGTAAAGGACCGTAAATAACCTTTTGAGTGACATCAAAAGCCATAGATGTCACGACCAAAACCGCATCATCGCATGTAAGCCCAGTTCCCTCTTTGATATACCAGGGAAGCAGGTTTTGTAAGCTTCGATGCAGTATTTCCACGCCTTTCGGCTTTCCGGTGGATCCTGATGTGTAAATAACATAAGCCAAATGTTCAGGCTTGAGTCTGACAGTTTTGAGATCAATATTAGTATCAGGAAACCTTGTCCACGCCGGACACTGAACCGACAAGTCAATCAAACGCGGGCATTTCGACAGATCAGCGAACTGCGCTTCATGCTGACCGCTAGTCAATAATGCTAATGGAGCGCTGTCTTCAAGCATAAACGTCAACAGCTCCTTGGGATAACCGGGATCAAGCGGCACATAGGCACCACCGGCTTTATAGGTAGCGAGCCAACCGACCACTTGATCTATGGATCGCTCAAGACAGATCCCGACCAACACTTCCGGCCCGACACCGATATGGCGCAAATAGTGAGCCAGCCGGTTGGCGCGGGCGTTGAGTTCGCCATAGGTTAGTTGTTGGTTTTTGTAGACCACAGCCACTGCTTGAGGCGTGCGCTCAACCTGATCTTCGAACAATTGATGAACAAACTTGGCGTCGGAAAGCTCTACGGAGGTATTATTCCAATCTACTAGTAATTGTCTGCGCTCAGGCTCAGTCAGCAAGGGAAATTCGGACAGATGCGCCCCCGGGTCAGCGACGATTCCACAGAGAAGGATCTGAAAATGGCCGATCAGGCGACCTATGGTTGAGGCCTCAAACAAGTCAGTCGCGTATTTCACCTCGCCTGTTAAACCATGCGGGGTTTCCGACAGTTCCAGGGCAAAATCGAATTGGGCAGCTCCTGTATCGGCCTGTAGAAAGTCCGAGGTAGTTTTATTTAACGGCGCATTATCATCCGGGAGGTTTTGAAGAATGAACATAATCTGAAACAGCAGATTGCGACTGCCATCAGCTTGCAAATTGAACGCCCCCATCAGTTTTTCGAACGGTATATCCTGATTGACACAAGCCCCAAGCACGACTTCCCGCACCTGCGCCAGCAGTTCACGGAAACTCGGATTGCCTGAAAGATCCGTACGCAACACCAACGGGTTGCCGAGAAAGCAGTTCAAGCCTTCATACTCTAAAGGGTTCCGCTCGGTAGCCTGGACGCCAATCACAATGTCGTCCTGACCACTGTAACGGTGTAACAAAATTTGAAAAGCCGACATCAAGAACATGATCAAAGTCACTCCCTCGCGCCGACTCAGGGCTTTCAATCCTTCTATCAAGCCGGACGACAGGCTGAACTTCTGAGTTTCCCTGCGAAATGACTGTACCGCTGGGCGTGGCCTGTCGGCGGGTAATTCCAGTGTTGGCGCATCCTCCAGTCGTGAAATCCAATGCTCCAGCTGCCGCGCCATCACCTCCGTCATTTCCGGTTTTTGGAGTCGTTCCGATAACTCGATAGATAAATCGGATAAACGTATTTGCATATTTTTCCCAGAAAATTAAGAGTTTGTTTCGTATTGCTGTTTAAGCTGAGGAAATACCGAACAAATAGCTTGCCGGTCAACATGGCCAAATAAGCTGATATCTTTAGAAAGAGATTTAATTAGCATTTCCCTAGTCGACATAGTCGGTCACAACTGCCAAATTAATTAGTTTGCGTTACTCAGGTATATGTAGAGTAGAAGCTTCAACTTCTTCAATCAATAAGTACTATTGCCTATCTGCTGCGCTGAATCCCATAAATTGCAAATGGCATCCATACATTTTTACTCGTTCATGTATTAGCCGACGGCTTCTATAGCTAAAGCCTAATAGGTATCCGCACGTATTGTTCGCTTAGCTCAAAACAATATACTTTTGATCCGTGGTCGGCACGAACCGAATACTGAACGAATAGCAACTTATTTAAGTTAAGGATTTTTCCAGCGCCCATAAAAATCAGCGTGAGTTACGGGATATTAGCCGTACTTTTTCATTGCCGCCCAATCTCATACATGAAAAGTGCGCCGCCACTCTATTAAATAAGGAAAAAGCAATGATTTCGCCAGCAGTAGAAAAAAACATTGATAATTCAGAGTCAAACACCAGCCAATCAGCACCAATAGCACCTTCTCCGCCCTTACTGTCATGGAAGAATAGCAATGCGCAAGAGTTAACCAGTATAAAAAAATGGATAACTGAATTTTTATGCAGCCCCCATCCATCGTTAGGCCGTTCTGGAGATGTTTGTCCGCTCACAAAAGAAGCAATCAATAAAGATAGTATTTTTTTTACAATGGAAAAATCATTTCATTTAGATAAAGAAAGTGAAATAAAAAAGATAGCAAGCCAAATTAAACTATTTAAAGAACTAAAAACTGTTAATGCGGAAAATTACAAGGTAATAATAAATGCCTATCCATACATTAACAACACAGAATATTTTAAAATTGAATCGATTCAAAATGAATTAAAACCAATCTTTGTAGAAGAAAGCCTAATGATTGGTCAGTTTTATCCTGGATGCAAAGAAAAGGGGCTATGGAATGATAATTTTCATCCTCTTGATAGCCCAATTGCTTTATTAGCCATACGACATATGGCAATAACAGATATTGCATTTTTAATATCAAATAAAACTTTTGTACAAAAGTACTTAGAGTTTTTTGGAGAAAAAGGAGAAATATTTTTTAAAAAAATTATTGAACATAAAAGAGAAATGCCTCTGCTATACTAGACAGCACAAAAACAACTCGAATTCAACAAAAGTATCTAAGTCGTCATGGTTAATTTAATAACCAATAATTTAAGCCTTTTTTAATCAAAGCATGAGTAAAATTTTAACATTGCTTTTTAATACCCATTATTACTATGCCATCAAAAATATTTAAGGTTCTAGAAAATCTTTATGTCAACTCTGTTTTTATAGATAAAATTGGATTGTCATTTAACCAGTTTATAATAGCCTCAAAAAACGGAAAAATAACTCTAGTTGAAACTGGCTTCAGGAATGACTTCGCTGCATTATCAAAAAACATGACATCTGTTGGCTTACACCCTGAGAACATAGAAAACGTGATCGTTCCCCACTTCGAAGCAGATGAAATGGGCGCCGTACCTGAAATACTGAAAGTATCAAAGCAGAAAGTAAAGGTATATGCACATCCTATTTGCACATTTGGTTTAAATGATATTTTTAATGCCAGGGCTAAACCCGTAAAGGATGATGAGGTTATATCTCTATTCGAAGGATGTTCATTAAAGTTCATATACACAAAGCATGTTCATCAATGGGACAGTTTGGTTGCATATTGGATCGAACAAAAAACATTATTTTCTTCTGATCTATTCATACAAAAAGGTGAATTTACAGGTATAAATAAAGAAAACTGCTTAACAGAAATCATTGATTCCATAAATAAGGATGATTACTTACCATCGCATAATCACCTTAATAATGCATTAGATAAAATAAAAGCAAATAAAATAAATATTATTTTTCCAATGCATGGCTCAGGACTTTCAAATCATATAGATTTATATATAGACTCACTTAAAGAATTAAAATTTTAATTCTAATAGGATTGAGCACAAATAACATCGGTTACTTGCGCCAAATCACCAACCATCAAATCGCACAACTCAACCGTCAGCGGATCGATCTGCGCTATCGATGGTATAAATACCGAAACAGCCCCCGCCTTTGATGCCGCCACGATACCGGCATGAGAATCTTCAAGCACCAAACAGCGGTTAATGTCCACTTGCATCAACTCCGCTGCTTTTAAGAAAATATCCGGCTCCGGCTTGCCGTGCCGAACGTGATCGCGGCTGACGATGATTGAAAAAACATCCTTGATCCCTGCCAGTTCAAGACATTCCAGAGCATTTTCTGTCCGGCTGTTGGTCGCCAAGCAATACGGAATGTTTTGTTCAATCAGCAAATCCACCAATCCGATAAAGCCATGTTTGATACTTATGCCGTGGACATTAACGTGGTCGCGCCAGCACTCGCCGCTTAGCCGATTAAAGGTTTGCAAATTAAATTCTGCCCCGCAATAGACTAACAATTTCAGTTCTATATCGGGGTAATGCAGCCCAGACAACGACAGACAAAACTCCTTTGAAAAACCATAACCCATAGCATTTGCAGCCTGTTGCCACGCAATACTGTAAGTGCTTTCGGTATCCAAAACCAAGCCGTCCATATCGAATATGACCGCCGAAAAATCAGCTACCGTAATCACAGAATAACCTTGATATATTCCCCGTGCGCTTCGCGGCTGGAGCCAACCACGATGCGCTGGACGCCTTGCTCCGATTGCTCCAATACGCCCGACACTTCGACCATTTCACCGCTGACCGCCTGCCCCGTATAAGTCGCCGTAAAGCTGACGATAGAACCGATCTCATCATGGTCTATTTTAAACTCAGCCGGATAATCGAATGCGCGGGTATCGTCGATCACCCTGCACTGCAACGTAATCGCCCCGCATTTTTGATACGCAACAGCCCCAACACTTGCGCAACTATCGATAAAATTCAAATCGAATTTTCGCCCGTTAATCACGGCCTTGTTGCCTTTGCGCCGTTCATGCCAGACATAATCATCAAAACTCAAATCGCAGGAACGCCGCTGATAAGATTGCCGCCAATCCTGGTCATTCAAATCCTGCAAATGTCCATGTTCGATTAGCTTGCGGGTGATTGCCCGGCATTGGTGAAAAACCTCCCTGCCGTAACAGACCAGATCAATATCCGAATCAGGATTTTGTACGCCAACCAATATCGACCCAGTGACTCCGGTTTGCGCCAATTCCAACCCGTGCTGCCCGAATAATTCGCACAGCCGAAACAAATCCCGCTCGACCGCCGCCGCGCCTGCTCCCGACTGGCTTGCTGCATACACACCATCCCTGGCGATCGCAGCGCCAGTTCCCGACTGGCTTGCTGCATACACACCATCCCTGGCGATATCATGCCGGTTTGCCTGCATAATCTGCTGCAATCGGTGTTTAGGCTGATGATGTTTGACAATTCTGTCTGCGGCGACCGCATGCAAATGCGCATCTAAAACCGGGGAGTAATGCAAATAATCGGGATAATGTTGCTGCAGGAGTTGATTGGCTTGCTCAGTTGCGACTTTTTTCCAGCCGGAAGACTCCAGCACATAGCGCAAAAAACACAGTACTTTGCCGTCTTCCAAACCTTGCTCTACAACCGCAAAAATAAGCCCTTCAGCGGTTTCAATAAAATCCTTGGCAAAAAACATGTTAAAAATGAGTCGGGCTACCTTTGGGATAAAACGTAAAACTTATGAAACGGCGCGGAAAATCCGCGCCGTCAAGTCTGTCAAGCATATTCGCGCTGTTGCATTGCCTCGGGCGCAGTAAAGAACCTTTTAAATTGCGGCATAAAACTGACTGTAATAGGTATGGAATAGAAACAATACATCGCCGCCGCTTCGCCGGTCGACACGCCGAATACCCATTGCGGCATAAACAAAGTCATAATCGCCATGCCGAAATGATAGCTGGCGATGCGCCAGTTATCCTTCCAGACAAAACCGCTGATCGCCAAACCAAACAATGACCCCCAGGTAACCAGCAAGCCATACGCGCTGGCGATGTGGTACCCGATATGGTACTTGCCCATAAACAAGCACGAGATCATATTACCGATAAAATTCGGCGCAACTTCGAATAGTTGCCATTCTTTGGGCAGAAAGCTGAAAACCAAAAATGACGAACTGAGCACCACGCCGGTGATGGTCGCCTTTTTCAGCGCGGTTTTGTCGGACGAGTAAGTCGCCAACGCGGGCATAATCGCAAATGCCTGCAAGCTGATATGGTAGACCGACAACTCGCTTAAAAATTGATTCGTGCCGTAACCGCACTGATCCGCGACCGGATAGGCGAAATACTGAATAAATTCCATCAAGGAAAAATGAAAAATAGCGTAAAACCTGGCAACCCGAACCCACAACGGCTCGCTTTTATCAAGAAGAGTAACACTCGATGCGGCCAGTCCAGCCAGCCCCAGGCCAAGAGACATATCAGCACTAAAACACATAAATTATTCCGTAAGTTTTTATTATTAGAAAAATCGCGCTAAAAAATTACCTTTATTTTTTGTAGCGTTTTTTATTTTACCGCCTTAGCCGCACTGTGACCACCCTCGCTGGCTGTAACCCGTAGAATGATAATCTGCCATACGGCGCAATACGCTACCTATCACTCCCTACCGTGTTAAGTTGAACAAATTGTTAATCGTAAATAGTTTGTTGATTAGCTGTATAATTTCAACAATTTATAACCACACGGCAATCCCATGAAACTATTGATACGCAATCTCGCCCGCACCACCACAGAAGAAGAGCTTCGGGCCATGTTCGAAGCTCACGGCACCGTGCAGTCCTGTACCCTGGTAATTGACAGAGAGACCGGCAGCTCCAAGGGTTTTGGTTTTGTCGAGATGCCTAAGCCAGGTGAAGCGAAGGCGGCGGTGAATACCCTCAACGGTAAGGATGTGGCTGGCAGTAAAATCCGGGTTAAAAAGGCTGAGTAGGATTGCGGTGTTTATT
>JANYKK010000214.1 GCA_025361585.1 Methylobacter sp.
GCCACCAATGGTTCGCATCCTGATATCTTCATGGTACGTACTCAACTTGATTGGTAAGATTGTTTTAATTTAAGTCGTTGTATCTCAAGCCGCACTGGATTTTTCCAGTGCGGCTTTTTTTATGGGGGAATTTATTTATGACGACTGATTTTATGACTGACGGGTTGCGCATCAACTAAAGAGACGGGGATTTTTGTTGTGTTATACTTTGTCTTTAGTAATTTTTGATGGGTATTGGGTTATGGCAGCAATTGCGTTTGATACACATGAGTTTGTAAAGAAACTCAAAGGTGCTGGTTTTTCTGAATCACAAGCTGAAGCGGTTGCTGAAGCGCAGCGGGATTCTTTAGCACAAGCACTTGATAGCCAGCTGGCAACTAAATCTGATATTTCAAGACTAGAGCTGAAATTAACGGAACACGAAGGCGAATTTAAACTAATTAAGTGGATGCTGGGAATAGTTCTTGGTGGCGTGATCGCGTTGGTTCTTAAAGCGTTTTTCCCCGTTGGGTAAGGCCGCTAATTCAATCTACAGCTTTATTGCTCCCATACGTATCAACTAAAGGGGTGAGGATTTTTGTAGTGTTACACTTTGTTTCGGCGTATTTAAGGATAGCCATCGCTCAATCAACATAAAAGGTGCGCTATGCACTTCGTAAAATTTAATTCCCTTCTAAAACACGTCAATCATTGCTAAAATATTTGTTTTTAAATAGATACTTAAAGCCATGCAACTATCTTCATCACAAGTACAGACGCAGCACAAAGCGCTTATTGATGCCTTAAAGCGTGGGGAAGCAGTTGAAATTACTTATCGTGGTCAAATATTGGGTATTGTTCAACCGGTCGGGTCTTCTGCAACTACTCGGGAACAGGAAAATGCCATGGCGAAATTTTTCGGCATGCACCGTGATCTAAGTATTGCTTCCGTTGGGGATGAATTGCGTACTGCTCGGAAAGGTCGGCGGAGTTCTTAAAATGATCTTTGATACCGACATTTTGATTCATGCTGGTCGTGGAGTTTTGAGCGCCAAGGAACTGATTATGAGTACCCGGGAGCGATCCATATCAGCCGTTACCCATATGGAATATGTGCAGCTTTGTCGTAATAAGCGGGAGATCGTTGTTTTTGAGAAAATGCTCTCCGCGCTACAATTTACGATTCATGAAATCGACTACTCTATTTCTGATCATGCCCGGCAAATGGTCAGGCAATACGCGTTAACGCATGGTATCGAAATGGGCGATGCGCTGATTGCCGCAACAGCATTAAAGTATCGTGAATTGCTCTGCACGTGTAATGCAAAGCATTTTACGCCTATTAGCGGCTTGAAGTTGGAGTCCTATTCACCGAATTAAGTTGCTCTGTAGGTGTTTTTGATGAAGTTAGATAAATCAAAAACATCTTAATAGCTTTACAACTAAAGGAGGCTCTTAAAAATGAACGAGTACCAAGTAAAAGCTCATTGGGACGAGGACGCAAAAGTTTGGTGGAGCGAGAGCGATGATGTGCCTGGGCTTTGTGTTGAAGCCGCGACTTTCGAAGAGTTGGAAAAACGTTTATCCGAGCTTATTCCTGATTTACTGATTTTAAATAATGTCATTGCAGAATCCGACAATAGCCCCATTCGATTTTGTGTAGTGGCTGAGAAATATAGCACGGTCGCTATGCGGGCTGCGTAAATGGCAGCGCTCTATCAAGCATTAAAAGAAATGCTGCTAAAATCAGGATGCACTATTTCCCGGCAAGGCAAGGGTGGTCACGAAATTTGGTATAGCCCGATTACAAATAAACAGTACCTTGGCATCCAGGCACATGGCTAATGTGATTTTGAAACAAGCCGGATTAACAGTTTTAACTGCGTACAAGTTTTTGATGCATTCAGTTACGGCCCATTATTTTCAACTGGGTGCGCAGATTTTCCAGCTCTTCCATCAAGTCCAGCGCCAGTGCGATACCGGCTAGATTAACGCCCAGATCGCGATGCAGCCGTAGCGCAGAACGCACTCGCACCAGACTGCCCCCTGAAAAACGCCATACCTGTATTTCCCCACCTTGCGGTTCGATGATGCTTTCTTCAACCAGACTGATAACCCAGTCGGTGTGGACGCCGCAGGCATTGCACAGTTGTTCCAAGGTCAGGCTGTCGTCTTCAATGACGGTTCCGGTATGTACGGGCAACAAATCGTGTGGGTTCATCGCTGCTTTACCCCCAAAGATAGGCGCGGGTTAAAATCGAGTTCTTGCTGCATTTTTTGATAGACCGCTTTGGCGCGTTCGGTGTCGGCAGGCGGCAGGGCGATTTGCAGCACCACGAAGAAGTCGCCCGGCGTTTTGGCTGGAAGCCCGCGGCCTTTTAAACGCAGTTTTGTGCCTTGCCGGGAATTGGGTGGGATTTTCAAGTCAACGCTGCCTTCCGGCGTGGGCACTTTGATCTTGGCGCCTAATGCGGCCTCCCAAGGCGTGACCGGCAGATCCAGGTAAATGTCGGTGTCGGAAAACCGGTACAGCGGGTGGCTGTTAAAGGCTATTTCAAGCAGCAAGTCGCCGGCCTTGCCGCCGCCTGAGCCGGGGTCGCCTTGCCCGGCCAGCCGGATATGCTGTCCGGGCTTGATGCCTTTGGGGATTTTGATGCTTAGGCTGCGGTGCTTGACCTGCATATAGCCTTGCGCATCCATTTGCGGCGAACTCAGGGAAATACTGCGCGTCGCGCCGTGGATGCTGTCTTCCAGATCGATATAGATTTTCGCATGGCTGTCCTGTCCGCGCACATGGAAGCCGTGCTGCTCCTGGCCGGAGGGATGGAACCCGGTGCGACCGAATAATTGTTCGAAAAAGTCGCTAAAGCCGCCGCCATCGGCAAAACCGCCTTTGAATTCGAAGCCTTCATCCCAATTCGGCGGTGGCCTGAAATCCTCACCGGCTTTCCAGTTGCTGCCCAGTTTGTCATAAGCGGCTCGTTTTTGAGGATCATGGAGCACTTCGTAAGCCTCGCCCAGTTCCTTGAACTTTGCTTCGGCATCCTTTTCCTTGCTGACATCGGGATGGTATTTGCGCGCCAGTTTGCGATAGGCGCGTTTGACCTCGTCCTGTGTCGCGGTTCGGGATAACCCCATGATCTTGTAGTAATCTTTATACTGCATGCTGCGTCCGTCCGATTACATTTTAATGGCTCTGGAAAATCCAGGTAGATTTGATGCTTTCATGCCAGCATAAATCAGTTAGTGATGAGCTTCAAGCATTCAGTCAAAACAGCTGGCTTGCCAGGCCTGCTGTCTATCCTTTCAGTCTAATAACCATCAAACCATTTCGGCTTGAAAAAAATAACATAGAGTAAAAAGCACTCCGATATGGGGGCAAACACGAAAATATAATGAACAACCAGAATGGCTAAACATAGCAATAGGCGTTTTAAAAAAACAGTAAAAGTGATTATTGGCATTTTATTATCCTATTGGATCGCTTTTAGGGTATGCCTACCACTCAGGTTGTCCTGCTTTTACAAACTCGTGATGAATGACCGTAACGAGGACTTGAAATTATTCCTCTGAGGCAACATTGATGCGCTTGGGTTTGATGGCCTCGCGCTTGGGAATCACGATCTCCAGTACCCCGAGTTTGCATTTGGCATTGATCGCATCGCCATCGGCAGAATCGGGCAGGCTGAATCGACGGTAAAAGGAACCGGATGTCCGTTCGACTCGTTTATAACCTTCTTTTTCGGTTTTGGATTCGGTTTCTTTTTCGCCTTTTACGGTCAACACGCCTGCTTCCATGCTGACTTCGATATTTTCCGGCTTGACGCCTGGAATGTCGGCGTGGATAACGAATTTGTCGGTTTCTTCTTTTATATCAACCGCTGGCGCCCATTCGGCGGTAGCAATCGAACCTTCGCCCGCTTTCTCGTCTCGTGAAAGCGACAGTTCTCTTTGTAGTTGATTCAGTAAACCCCAAGGTTCATAACGTACAATAGCCATTTCTTGTCTCCTAAAAATTAATGATTTAATTTAATAACAAACTTGAAAACGATTATTTGTCTTCAGCAAAGATGTGGGGGCGGCGGTTTTTTTGTCAAGAGGGTTAGCTTAGATTTATTCTGGATCGCTTAAGCGGGTTGTCCGATAGGCGCGCATCATGGCGACAAACGCCAGGAAATCGTAGAAGCCGTGAATAACTACCGGGACTAATAAATTCCTGTCGCCGCCGTAATCCAGGGATAAGCTTAAATAAATCCCCACTAACGTTGCCAGCATCGCATAAAGTGGCGTTATGGCATGAGCTAAGCCAAAAATAATATTGCAGCCGACTAAGCCTGCGGTTACGCCCCAGGACGACTCCAGCCAAGGCTGGATAACGCCTCGGAACAGCAGCTCTTCGGAAAGCCCGGCAATCGCTGCCAGTATCAACAAATCAGTCCAGTGGTAACGATGCAGGCTGGGGCCTAAAGTCTCCAGCAGCAGTTTTTTAATTTTGACTACCGACTCGGCTTGTATGTGATCCATAGTCAGAAACAGCAAAAACAAAGGTATAGTCCCGATCACGCCGTAAGCGATGGCCGATTCTGAAAAGTGCAGATTTTGGAAAGGGTTGATGTTCGCGATCCAGCCTAACACCACTGAGACCGGAATCAGCGCCGCTTCAAAAGAACACGCCTTTTTAAAAAAATCGTCGGGGTTGAACGAAGATTTATCCATTTGTTTTATTTGCGGAGTTTAAGAAAAGGCCATTCTAATCAAAAATGGTTAAAATAGCCGTTTTGATTAATGACCGCGACTGACAATATGCTGTGTTTTATTTATAAAAGCCTGAAAAAAGAACATCTTTATTTGTATGTCGATAAAAAAGACGATTTTTCGAAGGTGCCGGAAGCGCTGTTCAACAGCTTCGGCAGGATGGAATTTGTGATGGATTTGGAGCTGACGCCTGAGCGCAAGTTGGCGAAGGAAGATACAGAGAAAGTGCTGGCAAG
>JANYKK010000216.1 GCA_025361585.1 Methylobacter sp.
CAGCAAGGGGTATCCAACATCTTTCTCGCAATGACTCGACGCGATGTCGGGAAAGCCTGTATTTTCACTACGCAAAAAGCGCTTCGTGAAAACACATGCACTATCGCTTCTGGGGACTACTCGACTCCTGTCTCGCAGCGCCGACGGCGCATCCACTTTTCGATTTCCACCACAAAAAACACCACCGAAGAAAGCGCCAGACAGAACAACAGCTCATCAAGGCTCAAGGCCTCGGTCTTGAAAATGGGTTGCAACATCGGCACATACAACACCGCCATTTGCAGGCCGAAGGTCAACAGCACCGAACCCAGCAGCGGCATGTTGGAAAACAATCCTTGGCTGAACAGCGATTCCCGTTCAGACCGGATCGCCAATACATGCCCCATCTGCGACAGTGCAAGAACCGTGAACACCATGCTCTGCCAGTGAGCGGAACCGGTAAAATAAGCCCAGCCCTGGGAGAACAAGGAAACGCCAGCCATCAACAAACCGGTCAACAGCATGTGCTGCCACATGCCTTGCGCAAAGATGCTTTCCTGCGGCGGGCGGGGCGGACGCTGCATGATGCCGCGCTCTTCCGGCTCGACGGCCAGCGCCAACCCCGGTAGGCCGTCGGTGACCAGATTGATCCAGAGGATATGAATCGGCAGCAACGGGATCGGCAAGCCCAGAAAAGGCGCCAGAAACAGCGTCCAGATCTCCGCCGAGTTGCAGGTCATCGCGTATTTGATGAACTTGCGGATATTGTCGAAAATCCGCCTTCCTTCGCGCACGGCGGTGACGATGGTGGCGAAATTATCATCCAGCAGCACCATGTGCGATGCTTCCCGCGCCACATCCGTGCCGATCTTGCCCATCGCGATGCCGATATTGGCGGTGCGCAAAGCCGGGGCATCGTTGACGCCATCCCCGGTCATCGCTATGAATTCGCCCCTATCCTGCAGCGCCTTGACGATCTTGATCTTCTGCTCCGGCGCAACGCGGGCATAAACGCGCACATCCTCGACTTCTTTTTCGAATTCCGCAAGGCTCATCCGTGCCAGCTCAGTACCGGTCAGCACCTTGCAGCCGTCATCGACGATGCCGAGCCTGATCGCGATAGCACGGGCAGTCGCCGGGTGGTCGCCGGTAATCATGACCGGCGTGATCCCTGCGGTCTTGCACAGCGCTACGGCTTCTTTGGCTTCCGGGCGCGGAGGATCCATCAGCCCGACCAAACCCAGAAAACACAGCCCGGTTTCGACAGAATCAGCATTCAGCGTTTGCGGCTGTTCAGGGAATTGGCGGTAGGCCAGAGCCAGCACTCGCAGTCCTTCCGTAGCCATTTGCTCGGCGGCGGCCAGTATCGTTTCCTTCAGCAGTGGCTGCGGGCCGTCGCCGATCCATTGGTTAACGCAACGCGGCAGCACATTCTCCGGCGCGCCTTTGGTGTAAGCGACCAGTTCGTCACCTTCCTGATGCAGCGTGGTCATCAGTTTGCGTTCGGAATCGAAAGGGATCTCGTCCAGTCGCGGCGCGTCCTTGGCTAGATCGGCACCAACGTAACCGACGCTCTCGACCGCTTCGTATAGAGCGATTTCAGTTGGGTCGCCGAGCAATTGGCCGTCGTGGTCGCGGCGGGCGTCGTTGTTCAGAGCCAGCGCCCGTAACAGCGGGGCCGGAAAATCGGCGGCTATACCTTCCCGTAAGCGCTCTCCGACGTAAAATGCTTCGGCATGCATACGGTTTTGCGTCAGCGTACCGGTCTTGTCCGAGCAGATGAAGGTTACCGACCCCAAAGTTTCCACGGCAGGGAGGTGCCGGATCAGCGCGTTTTTCGTAACCATCTTGTGCGCGCCCATGGCTAGGGATACCGTGACTATGGCAGGTAAGGCCTCAGGGATGGCGGCCACCGCCAAACTGACAGCGGTCAGAAACATCAATACGGGCGGTTCGCCGCGTAGCAAACCCGTCACGAAAATGATTGCGCAGACCGCCAAAACCAACAAGGCAAGGCGCATGCCGAAGCTGGCAAGACGTTGTTGCAGCGGGGTTTTAGTTTCTTTTCCCTGGCGCAGCAGTTCGGCTATTTTGCCGAGCTCGGTGTCCATCCCGGTAGCGATGACGATACCGATGCCGCGGCCATAAGTCGCTATCGTTCCCTTATAAGCCATGTTAACTCGGTCGCCGAGCGGCGAATCCAACTCCCGGATCAGCGCTCCCGATTTTTCGACCGGCAGCGATTCGCCGGTCAGCGCCGCCTCCTCCACCTTGAGCCGCGCCACATCCAATAGCTTGAGGTCGGCCGGGACAATATTGCCTGCCTCAAGCATAACCAAGTCGCCGGGAACCAGCTCATGCGCCGCTATGGTATGGGTCTTCCCCTCCCGCAGCACTTGCGCGGTGGGACTGGACAAACGTTTGAGCGCGGCCACGGCTTTTTCCGCACGGTACTCCTGGACGAAACCGATGACCGCATTCAACACGATGATAACGACAATAGCGATGGTATCCGTCACCTCGCCGAGCAAACCCGAAACGATGCTGGCCAACATCAGCACGATGATCATGAAATCGGCGAATTGCCCGAAAAACATACGAACCGCCCCCCGGCGGCTTTGCTCCTGGATGGCGTTCGGGCCATAAGCCTCAAGACGTTCTTTTGCTTCCTGATGATCCAAGCCCTTTTCGGGGTCGACCTTAAGCCACGCGCTGGTCTGCCAGGGTTCGAGGAGATGCCACGGAGGCGCGGAAGGTTGGTTTTTTTGAATCTTTGGTCGCTTAGTCAAGGGTCGATCTCCTGTAAAACAGACCGCTACAAGTATCTCAATTTATATAATGATTGCAATAATGAAAAGCGGACATGGGTGGTTCGAATAGCGCTGAATAAATCGACTTATCATCGAACCTAATCTAAAACCAGATCAACTTGCCCGCCATCACAAACAGCAGCACCGAAAAATAGCGTTTTAACTTCTCAGCTGGCAGTTTGTGCGCCAGTTTTGCACCTATCGGGGCAGTGTAAGTGCTGGTCAGCACGATACCGAAAAAAGAAGGGATATAGATATAACCCAAACTCCAGTCGGGCAGCTGCACCATATCCTTGCCCAACAGGGCGTAGCCTATCGTCCCTACGATGGCTATCGGCAAACCGCAGGCGCTGGCTATAGCGACCGCATTGCGCATCGGCGTTTGAAAATACACTAGAAAAGGCACAATCAGCGTACCGCCGCCTATGCCCAGCAGTGACGCCACCAGCCCGATCAGGCCGGATATGCCTAAATCCATCTTTTGGGAAGGTTGCTGCTGGCCGGGTTTGGGCTTTATCTGCAAGGCCATTTGTACGCCGACGGCTAACAAATAGACGGTAAACAAAAAGCGCAATACGCCACCGGCTATATGATCCGCGACTACCGACCCCACTGCCGCGCCGACCATAATTCCCGGCCCCAAAGCCCGCACCTTAGGCCACAATACAGAACCCAAACGATGATGCGCCAACACCGAAAAGACCGAAGTAAAAACAATGGTCGCCAGCGAGGTCGCGACCGACATGATCATGACCAGTTCTGCGGGGAATCCTTGCGCCGCAAACAACATCGCCAAAACCGGCACGATAATCAGGCCTCCGCCGATCCCGAACAGCCCTGCCATCAATCCTGCGACTGCGCCCAATAAAACACTGGCTAAAAAAATTGCTATCACTTTAATTCCCCTGATTACCGGTTGATCGAACGTTCGGCCATTATGCCTGTTTGAATACGGCTGTGCTATTCTAGGCGCATTTTAAAAACGGCTTGAGTTAACTTTGTGGAAATATACCTTGTTGGCGGTGCGGTGCGCGACAAATTACTTGGACTTCCGGTCAAGGAGCGGGACTGGGTGGTGATCGGCGAGACTCCCGAGTCTATGGCGCAACAGGGCTACAGGCCGGTAGGCAAGGATTTCCCGGTGTTTTTGCATCCGCAAAGTCATGAAGAATATGCGCTGGCCAGAACCGAGAGAAAAACCGCGCCCGGTTACAAAGGCTTTACCGTACATGCAGCGCCGGACGTCAGCCTGGAACAGGATTTGATCCGCCGCGACCTGACCATCAATGCGATGGCGATGACGCCGGAAGGCCAACTGATCGATCCTTACGGCGGACAACGCGATCTTGAAAAACGTGTCTTCCGGCATATTTCTCCGGCTTTTGCCGAAGACCCGGTGCGGATATTGCGCGTCGCCCGATTTGCAGCCCGCTACGAGCACTTGGGTTTTACCTTGGCCGAAGAAACCCGTGTATTGATGCAATCGATGGTAACGGCTGGCGAAGTGGATCATCTGGTTCCCGAACGGGTCTGGGCGGAATTGTTCAAGGCGCTAAACGAGAAATCTCCCAGCGCTTTTTTCTATACCTTAAAAGATTGTGCGGCGCTGGATAAAATATTTCCGGAAATAAACTGTTTATTTGGCGTGCCGCAGCCGGAAAAACATCACCCTGAAATCGATACCGGCATACATGTCATGCTCTGCTTGGAGCAGGCAGCGCTGTTATCTTCCAGCCCCGAAGTCCGGTTTGCCGCATTGGTTCACGACTTGGGCAAGGGCATTTCGCCCAAGGCAAACTGGCCGCATCATCACGGGCATGAAACCCAGGGCCTGCCGATTCTGGAACAAATGTGCGAACGCTTGCGGGTGCCTAATTCGTTTAAAGCGCTGGCCTTGCAAGTCATGCAATACCATACCCATTGCCACCGGGCGTTTGAACTACGCGCCTCAACCATAACCGACATGCTGGCCGCTTTAGGTGCTTTTAAGCCGACCCATAAATTGCCTGAGTTTTTGCTGGCCTGCGAAGCCGATGCCAAAGGCAGAACCGGTTTTGAAAATTATCCTTACCCTCAAGCCGAATTGCTGAGCGGCGCGGCCAAGGCGGCCGCATCCGTTGATACCTCGTCTATTCTGAATAGCGAACTTAAAGGCGCTCAGATCGGCGAGGCGATACGCCGCTTGCGTACTAAAGCAATCGCTGAGTTTCTTAAGCCGGAGCCAATGGACTGAAGGCTGTTGAATAATGCGGTAAAGATCATTATAGTTAAATCCCTTTTGTAACCCTGACATCATAACCATGCCTTCTTTCGACATCATTTCAGAATTCGA
>JANYKK010000220.1 GCA_025361585.1 Methylobacter sp.
TCTTCGACGTGACTCCGGCGGGACTGATTTCGGCGATCGTAACCGAGCGCGGCGTGGTATTGAATCCAGCCGGGCAAGGCGTGGAAAGTTTAAAAAATGCAGTTTGATAAGAAAGGCAACAACCCGGTATTAGCCATCGGCTTTCTGTTTAAGGGCTTGAACTTATTGACCAGCCCGGAATTGCGCAAATTCATTGTCATCCCCGTATTAATCAACATGGCGCTGTACAGCGCCGCCTTAACCTTGGGTTATTTTTACATCTCGGATTTGATCGAGCAATTCATCCCCGGCTGGCTGCACTGGTTGAGCTGGGTATTATGGCCGCTGTTTTTCATCAGCTTTTTTATCGCCGGATTTTTCACTTTTACGGTATTGGCGAATTTGCTGGCTGCGCCTTTTTACGGCAAGTTATCGGCAAAAACGCTGGCAATGGTAAGCGGCAGAGCCTTCGCAACCGCCGAACAACCGTTACCTAAAGTCCTTTTGGCGGAATTAAAGCGCATGGGCTATCTGGGGACTCGGGCTTTGCCGCTGCTGATCTTGTCGATCATCCCCGGCATCAATGTGATTGCGCCTTTTTTATGGGCGCTGTTCGGGGCTTGGGGCATGGCGCTGGAATATCTGGCTTATCCTTTGGAAAATCAGGGCGTGCTGTTTTCCGAACAGAAAAACCTGGTCAAAAGTGTCAGGCTGGGGGCGTTAAGTTTTGGCGGATTGGCGGTGCTGGGGCTGACTATTCCGGTGCTGAATATCATCGTCGCACCGGCGGCGGTGATTGGCGCTACGCTTTATTTTAATGAGATTAAGCGGGATTGAGCGGTAGATGGGAAAAAACGTAGCGGATCTTAGATTTGGAATCAAAAGGGAAGATGGGGTTATATCATCTATTTGGCGTTTATGGGCGACTAAGCATGGTGATATATATTTGACTACAAAAAGAATGGGAGGAATTCATAAATATAGTTTTCATCAATCAGGTATATGTAGAAGTGCCTTCACAAGCGAATATGGCTCCCCAAAAACCATGAGTGATAGAGCTATACATAAATGGAAGAAAACACCAACTCCTTCAACTGGGTCAAACAATTATTCAAGACTTGCATGGATTGCATTTCCAACTAATTTCTTGTCTAGACAAACTCAAGATGAACGTAAAAAGATAAGTTGGATAGAAGCCGCTCCAGAAAATAAGGCAACATATTTAGAATTGGCAATTGTTGCAGAAACAGAAAAACATGTTAAACATCATATGAGCCCAGATAGAAATCTGGTTTTATTTGCAGCTCTACCAAATGATGAATCCCTTATGGTTCTTTACTATTACGCGGAATGGGAAAATAAAGATATTTCCAGTCCATCTGGTTCTGGAAGTATTTTTCCCGATTTGTTGTTTTCGGAAAATGATCCAAAAGACACGGGTAGGCCAATACGAATATTGTTTGGCCCTGAACCCTCAGATAATGAGGCATTGCTTCTTCAAGAACTGGGTGGATTTAAAGTTAATGGCTAACAAAACTCCTAGGCGGGGCGAGGGTTGCAACCCTGCTCCTAACGTTTTTATGATACAGCCATGTAGGGTACGCTGTGCGTACCATTAATACCGAACGCTGAAAGGTACGCACAGCGTACCCTACGTGACTTACAACTATATTGTTAATTATCGGAGTTTTCCGCATGGAACAGATTATTAATCTTCATATTGAAAAACTGCCTGAAGGCGTTTACTTGGCCACCTCGGCCGATATTTCCGGCTTGATCGCCCAAGGACGGACAATAACCGAGACTTTGGAAATTGCGCATGACGTAGCCAAAATGCTTCATGAGGCGCAAGCCGAGCACCACCTAGATACCGAAAGAGTCCGGTTAAATCCAGAACAGTTTTTTGAAGTTAGCCATGTAGAGCATGTCGATCAATTGCTTAAATCTATGCATGACGAGTGGGAACACTAAAACATGAAATATTATTGCGCTAGTTCCCAAGCTCCAGCTTGGGAATTCGGTGCGGGAAGCTCTAGCTTCCCGTCTCACGAAGCTAGAGCTTCGTTACCTGGGTTCCCAAACTGGAGCTTGGGAACCAGCGTATTTCTTAACTTGACGACAGTAACGCGTTACATGGGGACGAGGTTAAACCCCCAATGAAATTCGCCATTCAAGTTAACGCCAGTCCGTACCAGTCCAATGCGGGGTATACCGCATATCAATTTATCAATGCCGCTTTGGCTCAAGGGCATGAGGTGTTTCGGGTGTTTTTTTATCACGATGGCATTTACCATGCGTTCAAATACGCCACGCCGCCGGATGACGAACTTCAGTTCACCGCGCAATGGAGCGAGCTTGCAAGACTGCACCAAATCGACTTGGTAGTATGCATTTCCGCCGCGCAACGGCGCGGTTTGTTATGCAGCGACGAAGCCAAGCGGCAGGGCAAGCAGGATAATGACTTGGCCGAGGGCTTTCGCATTTCCGGCTTGGGGCAGCTGGTCGAGGCCACGCTGGAAGCCGACCGCTTTATCGTATTCGGGTGAGGGGATGATCCTAAAAACCACCTATCCTTGGAAATCATTCCAAAACCCCATTCCCCCTTCGACAAACTCAGGGCGAACGGGATTTTGGAATGCTCAGCTGCAATTTTTAATATGAAGCGTTATTTATTCGTATTGCGCAAACCGCCGCACAGCGGCGCTCAGGTTCAGGAGATGCTGGACATTATTCTGACCACCGCCGCGTTTGATCAGCACGTTAGTATCTTGCTGCTGGACGATAGCGTATTTCAGCTGAAAAACGGCCAGAAGCCTGAAATCGCGGGCATGAAAGATACCGCAGCCATTTTTAAGGCGTTGGAAATCTACGATGTTAACGACATCTACACCGAAGTGGAGTCGCTACAGGAGCGCGGTTTAAAGCCGGGTGATTTGTGCTTGCCGGTGCAGGAGTTTTACCGGAAAGACATAACCGGATTAATGAAGCGGTTTGATGTGGTGTTTGCAGGGTAGATCAGAACTGCCTACATAACTCGTCATCCCGGCAGGGATTGCCGGGATCCACGACTGCAAGGATGCAGGAGGTAGAGCAATGCAGGAGCAATTGCCGAGAGCACAGGGATGTGCTAGAACGCATGTATGGAAAACACAAGCCTCTACCTAAAAGTTGTAGCTGACTTAGCATTGCCATCCATGGCATCTGGATCCCG
Organism: Methylobacter sp.; assembly: GCA_025361585.1. GTDB lineage: Bacteria > Pseudomonadota > Gammaproteobacteria > Methylococcales > Methylomonadaceae > Methylobacter_A. Next base: position 3,191 of record JANYKK010000220.1, read on the forward strand.
GCAATCCCTGCCGGGATGACGGTAATTGAGTCGTTCGTGGTTTTATATTACCCAGTCAGCTTCTTATACTTCAACCGATGCGGATTATCCGCATCGCTACCCAAGCGGCGATGACGGTCGGCCTCGTAATCTTCATAGTTACCCTCGAACCAGACCACATTACTGTCGCCTTCAAACGCCAACATATGCGTGGCGATCCGATCCAGAAACCAGCGGTCATGCGAAATAACCACGGCGCAACCGGGGAAAGCCAGCAACGCGTCTTCCAATGCGCGCAGGGTTTCAACGTCCAGATCGTTGGTCGGCTCATCGAGCAACAGCACGTTGCCGCCGGTTTTAAGCAGCTTGGCTAAATGCACGCGGTTGCGTTCGCCGCCGGAAAGATCGCCGATACGTTTGCCCTGATCCGCGCCTTTAAAGTTGAAACGGCCGACATAAGCGCGGGACGGCGTTTCGTACTTGCCGACGGTAATCAAATCCAGCCCGTCGGAAATTTCATCGAACACGGTTTTCTTAGGATCCAGGTCGTCGCGCATCTGGTCGACATAGGCCAGCTGAACAGTTTGCCCCAGCGTCAAGGTGCCCGAATCGGGCTTGTCGACACCAGCCATCATGCGGAACAGCGTGGTTTTACCCGCGCCGTTCGGGCCGATAATACCGACGATGCCGCCGGGCGGCAGTTTAAAGCTCAGGCCGTTAATTAACAGCTTGTCGCCGAAAGCCTTGCTGATGTTATCGGCTTCAATCACCACGTCGCCCAAACGGGGGCCGGGCGGGATATAAATTTCCTGGGTCTCGTTGCGTTTCTGTACGTCGGATGATGCCAGCTCTTCAAAACGCGCCAGACGCGCCTTGCTTTTGGCATGGCGGCCTTTGGGGCTGGAGCGTACCCATTCCAGCTCTTCTTTCATGGCTTTTTGGCGGGAAGATTCCTGTTTTTCTTCCTGCAACAGACGGTTGCTTTTTTGCTCTAACCAGCTGGAGTAGTTGCCTTCCCACGGTATGCCGGAGCCTCTGTCCAGCTCCAGAATCCAGCCAGCCACATTGTCTAAAAAGTAACGGTCATGGGTCACCGCGACCACGGTGCCGGGGTAATCATGCAGGAACCTTTCCAGCCAAGCGACCGATTCCGCGTCCAAATGGTTGGTCGGCTCGTCCAGCAGCAGCATGTCGGGATTGGATAGCAATAAGCGGCACAGCGCTACGCGGCGTTTTTCACCGCCAGACAGTTTGGTCACATCGGCATCCCAATCCGGCAGCCGCAATGCATCGGCCGCGACTTCAAGCTTGCGCTCCAGGTTATGGCCGTCGCAAGCGTTGATGAAGTCTTCCAGAAACGCTTGTTCGGCGGCCAGTTTGTCAAAGTCGGCATCGGGCAGCGCGTAAGCGGCATAAACGGCATCGAGTTTTGCCAAGGTTTCCTTGATTTCCGCGACCGCTTCTTCGACATTGCCGCGCACGGTTTTATTGGGGTCGAGTTGCGGCTCTTGCGGCAGATAGCCGATCTTGATGCCTTTAAGCGGGATAGCCTCGCCTTCGATTTCCTTGTCGATGCCCGCCATGATGCGCAGCAACGTCGATTTACCCGAGCCGTTTAAGCCCAATACGCCGATTTTTGCGCCGGGGAAAAAAGACAGCGAGATGTCTTTCAGGATATATTTTTTGGGCGGGACAATCTTGCCGACCCGGTTCATTGAGTAGATGTATTGCGCCATGGTGATTAATTCAACAGTTTAAGGTGGGTAAAGGTTACCAGAAGTGGACGTTTTAGGCGACTCGTTGTCAGCTATTTCCGGTTAGATGATTCGTAAAAGCCGTTTTGTACTCAGCTCGATAGGATCGAGCTTGCTCTCGCCGAAGGTTAAAGTGATGGCTTTCCTTCATTGTGTCGGTCTTCGCGCTTCGCGGAACCAGATCCGGTATTGCTCCATCTTGGCGCTCTGTTCCGCTGGCGCGTGGCGGCGGCAGGTGGAATATTCCTCCGAACCCGGTTCTGCCCCCCAGCGTATTTCGGAGCAGTCGTTGGGATTATAAGTCATTTCATAGGCCGGTTTCCGTGCCAGCACCTCGGCCACGGAAAGCTCCCACGGACTGCCGTCCGTGCGCGTATAGCGGATGCTGCGTTCCTGAATGCGTCTTGCATGGTACTGTTCGATCTCGGCCTTGGCCTGTTCGGGGCTCTGGCCGTTCATCACAAACAATTCGGGATGGCGCACAATCTTCTCAGGCAAACCGTTCAGTACATTGATGGCGATGATCAGACGCATGTCGCGGGAGGGCGTGGAGTAATCCTCCCACGAACCGATGGTTTGAAAAATCGCCGCGCCGCTAGGCATGGGGATGACGCTGCCGGGATTCTTGCGAAAATACGCCTCGCCGTTGTCCACCGAGGACACGCGAGTCTCGATTTGCTCCACCAAGGCATCCAGCGTGGCTTCGTAAGCTTGCTTGGGTTCAAGGCCTTTGGGGTTGGTGAGCTTGGCCAGTCTGGCGTAGAAATCGTCGGGGGAAAGTTGATCTTGCTCCAGGGAAAATGGGGCGAAGCTGGGCGTATCGAGCAAGTCATCATTGGAGAGCGCTCGGAAGCCGCCCGAGGCCGTGCGGGCCAAGGGGCGGAAAGCCTTGAAGCCAGGCCCGGCGCTGGCGACGTTGGCGAACAGGAAAGTGCCTTCCCAGAACCGCTTACGGGTGACCGAGTTGTCTGGCTGGGCATCGACGGCCAGTAAGATGCCGGGGTGATCCGATGTCTGCGGCACCCATTCAACCAGCACCAATACATGACCATAGGGGTCGGCATAGACCGTACCCGGCCAGAGCGTCTCCCGACTGAGAGGGATGGGATATAGATCCGTCGCCTCGTCCTTAAGCCCGGTTCTCGCCGAACCCGAATGGACGGCATCCATCAACTGAACGCTGACATTCCTGAAGCTGGCCTGCGGGCTGATGCCGTTGGTGAATTCGGTCTTGACGGTAGCCGCACCACAATGCGGAGGCGCGTTGGCCGAGCCACGTCCGCAGGCGCGAAAGGCGATGGGCAGGCCGACTTTCCAAGCAAAATAAGCCCGTAAGGTATAGGGCAGGTCGGCGCAATCAGGGGTTAACGGCAGGCTTTTGTCTTCGTTGAGGCCGAGATGGTTGTGCAGGAAGTTGCGCTCGGTGTTACTCAATACTGGCCCCAGGGAAGTGAAGCTGAGGCTTTCCTCTATCGGCGCAGCAAACAATTCTTCGATCCAGGCGGAATAAAAGGCTTCGGTGGCAAGCCCCCACGCTTTGGGTTTTTCCTGTATGCCTGACCCACCAATGGTGAACAGATGGCAGGCGTTAAGCTTGTCATCCCGGTTCGCTACTACCCGATAATCCCCTTTGTTTAGTCCTTCCAAAGCGGCGACCAGACTCCACGGCGGGCCGCCTCTGCGGCGTGATTGCAGCGGTATGCGCTGGCCTTGACTGTCAATCAAAGCCAGTTCCGACACTGGGCCGTCCGTGGACACGGCCATGATCTTCACGTGTTCATCGGCTTTTGGGTTGAGGGGCGAAATCCAGATATGCGTCTCGCCGGTTTCTTCGCAGGCATAATCTTCGGCCAGCGCCGCCGAAATACTGGCCCATGCCAGCAGGCAAACGAGGAAATTGTGAAAAATTTTGACTTGGATTGTCATGTCTGCACGTTTGTTCATTGCCTACCTTTATAATTTGCTCGCTTTAACCGCAAACTAAACTGACCGTCCGGTTTTGGCTGAATGCGGAAAATTGTAGTTTCAGACATTGTCAGCAAAAAGTCTAAACTATTTCTTTGCCATGTCGGGCCACATCTAAACGAACACGGCTTAAGGCAGTACTCGATAACGCTCCAAATCCTCCGACGTATCCACATCCCACTGCTCGTTCAGTGCATGATGGCGAAGTTTATAGCGTTGGATACGGTTTTGGGTTTCCTCGAGCACTCGCTCCGTCCCCCAAAGTATGTTATCGAAGAGTTCAGGATGAGGCCGGTTGAGTCCGATTAGCACGTAGCCGCCGTCTTCTGCGGGGGCTAATACGACGTCATTTTCCTGAGTTAAAGCGGTTAACGCTTGTTCCATATCCTGCTCGGTTAATGACGGGCAATCGCAGCCTATTAACAAGGCATGGGAGTAATCGGCAAGCGCCGAGCAAAAAGCGTGGTGCATGCGTTCGCCCAAATCGGCTCCTTGTTGTTGCTTTAGAGCTATCGGATAGACGGCTTTCGATTTGCTGAAAAATTCATGGTTGGTTGTTGGCGTGCACCAGAGTTGTACCGGGCATAAGTTGCTTAGTGTCGCCCGTTGCAGGGTTTTTGTGCTGAGTTCGATATGTAGATCGGCGGCCTGTTCGGGGGTTAGTTTAGGGATTAAACGGGTTTTAACCTGACCGGAAATTGGGGCTTTGCAGAAAATCATCAGGACGGCATTGGGGTATTTGTAGGTCATTATTGATGAGTTATGGGCGATTGACGGATCATTTTTACGCATAGGTATTTAAACAACGCGTCATCCCGGCAGGGAATGCCGGGATCCAGGAGCCATGGATGGCAATACCCAATTAAGCAAAAAGTCTCGCCACACGAGACCTATTTTTTGAGTCGTTTTTTCCATACGTTCACTTTAGCACATCCCTGTGATCTGGATCCCGGCATTCCCTGCCGGGATGACGTTAATACGCGTTGGGTGAGTATTTATATCTCTTGCGTGG
>JANYKK010000264.1 GCA_025361585.1 Methylobacter sp.
GTGACCTCAGGTGCGTCCAGCAATAACTCGACATCCTTTTCAGATAACGATTTGGGCAACGGCTGGCCGATATGGGGCGATTCAATCAAGGCGGTCGGGTCGACTTTGATGCTGTTTTCCCGGATGTAATAACCGTAGAAGCGGCGCAGACTGGACAGAATACGCGCAGTAGACCGGTTGCCTACGCCTTCCTTATAGCGACTGGCCAGAAAGTCTGATAGCTGCCCCCCGTCCACTTCGAGCATCGGCTTTTCCTTCAGCCATTTGGCAAAAATCCTTAAATCGCTGCCGTAAGCCGAAAGCGTATTCTCGCTCAAGCCCTGCTCAACCCAGACTGCATCGAGAAATTGGTCGATTAGAACGGTTGCATTCATTTTTTATGGCTGGCTTCGAATTCCAGTAATTTGTATTTTACTGCCATTAAATCGCCGTCGGTTTGTCCGCAATAGCCGCCCATACCGGAAACCGAAACCACTCGATGACAGGGAATGAATAAAGCATAGGGATTGTCCCGGCACGCATTGCCGACGGCCCGCGCTGACGAGCCTATTTTTTTTGCCAGTGCCGAATAAGTCAAAGTTTGCCCAAAAGGTATTTGGCAAAGCGCGGCCCAGACTTGGTTTCTGTAGGCGCTACCTTGCTTTAGCAGCTTGATGTTAATGGGCTTTTCGGGATGTTGCCAATAAGCGTTCAATTCGTGTTCAACAAACAGATTCTGACTAGCGCTCGGCTCCCAGTCCGTTTTAGTGATCACGCCTTGTCTGCTAGTTAAAATAAACTGTCCAGCCGGGGTCTGAAGCATTGCAACCTCCTCGGCTCCCGAGCAGCTTTCCACCCATTCGATTATAAATGGCATTGAATAAGCCCCCATGCACATTGAATTATCTTGAGGAAAAGACAATCGACCGCTTTTCAACTACTTGCGCTTCAGATCATAGCGCCGCTGTGGATTGCGTTTGATTGCCCAATACATTGTATCAGGCGCTAAATCCAAACCATTCGGCCAAACCAGTACACCGTTATCGACTTTTGCACAACCCACCAGCTCATCGCTACACAAAGGTTCAAAAACCCCTGTGCAAAAAGAAGGATCAATATAAACCACCCCGCTGAGGCCATCAGCAAAACGGACAGCTAACTCACGCAAAGCAATAGCACGAACTTCAATTACATCCCAATACATTTCGAATATCACCCCTTTATTTCAAAGGATCAATCGGATTCGGGTGCTGATTAGCTTGGCACAAATCCCAATCAGCCAATAATTCCGTTTGGTGCAGTTCAGACCAATCCAAAACCAATTGCGTTGCACGACGTGGCAACCAGCCTTCACTGATGCATAATTCCCGTATATTGACTGTTGCCTTGTACTCACCGTAAGTTGCGTGAAAATGAGGAGGCGCATGCTCATCCCAGAACATTTGGATAAGAATCCCATAAAACATACTGATAGTAGGCATTATGAACTCCTGTTAGTAATAAAATTTAAGCTTAGCATAAAAAAAGGCAGCCCAAGGCTGCCTTTTTTATCCGATGAAACCGGTCTGATTAAAGTTTTTCTTTAATACGAGCCGCTTTACCGGTCAGGTCACGCAAGTAATACAATTTGGCGCGGCGGACATCGCCGCGACGCTTAACATTGATCTCGCTGATGATAGGGCTGTGCGTTTGAAATACACGCTCAACACCGGTACCGTGAGAAATTTTTCTTACTGTGAAAGCCGAGTTTAAACCGCGATTACGTTTAGCAATTACGATACCTTCAAAAGCCTGAATTCTTTCACGCTCGCCTTCTTTTACCTTAACTTGCACAACAACCGTGTCGCCCGGACCAAAGTCAGGAATCTGTTTCAGTTGTTCCGCTTCCAATTCATCAATAATATTGCTCATACCGCACCTTAAATTTAAACTAATTCTACAATAAATTCTTTAAGCAACTTTTCCTGCTCTGCGCTCAAAATCTTTTTTTTTAACAAGTCCGGTCGTCTCTGCCAAGTCCGCCCCAAAGCCTGCTTCATTCGCCAGCGGTCTATATCCGCATGGTTGCCGCCTAATAAAACTTCCGGCACCGAATGTTCTTCAAACTGTTCAGGCCGGGTATAGTGCGGACAATCCAACAAACCATCACTGTGCGAGTCCTGCTGAGCTGAATCCTCATCGCCGAGTACGCCCGGCAATAAGCGCGTCACCGCATCAATAACCACCAACGCTGCTAATTCGCCACCACTGATCACATAATCACCGATAGACCATTCGTCATCGCAATCCAGCTCGACAAAACGTTCATCAATGCCTTCGTAACGCCCCGCAACTAAAATCAATTGCGCAACTTCACTAGCCTCCGACAACAAAGCCTGAGTAATCGGCTTGCCTTGCGGACTTAAATAAACCACTCTGGCTGCCTTTGCGCCTGCCTGTTTTGCGTCATTAACCGCATCATGCAAGGGCTGATACTTCATGACCATACCAGGGCCGCCGCCATATGGACGATCATCGACAGTCTTGTGTCTGTCGTGGGTATAGTCCCGAGGATTCCATACCGACAAACTGACGATGTTGCGTTCGATTGCCCTGCCGGTTACGCCGTAACCCGCAGCCGCTTCCACCATTTCTGGAAATAATGTTACAACGTCAAAACGCATAATCATTAAAAATCGGGATCCCAATCGACAATAATCTTGCCTACATCAAGATCAACCTTAATTATCGTCCGTCCCTGTAAAAACGGAATAACCCGTTCCCGTTCTCCCTGAACGATGATCACATCGTTAGCGCCTGTTTCCAGTAGGCTATCAACCGCGCCTAAATGAACACCATCAATGGTTTCAACCTGCAACCCGATCAGCTCCGACCAGTAATATTCGTCTTTTGCGGGTCTTGGCAGCTGGTCTTGGGTAATGTAAATTTCCCAACCCATCAAAATTGCCGCCTGATCCCTATCATCAATATCGGCCAGCTGGGCGACTATCGTCTTGCCCTGTAGCTGTCCGTCAACAACATCAACGGTTTTTGTCTGGTCGCCTTTTTTCAGCAACCAAGGGGAATAGGTTAAAATATTTTCCCTCGGATCAGTGAAGGAAAATACCTTAACCCATCCTTTTACACCAAAAACACCGGAAACTTTTCCGACATTGATATGCTGCTCTGACAACTTAAAATTATGCCGCCGCTTTTTGTGCGTCTTTAATCAACTTCGCAACGCGCTCGGAAGGCTGTGCGCCAGTGGATTTCCAATACTCAACGCGCTCGCTGTCTAAACGCAATTTTTCTTCATTGCCACGCGCCAAAGGATTAAAAAAACCAACCCG
>JANYKK010000299.1 GCA_025361585.1 Methylobacter sp.
CGTTTTTGCAGGTAATGGATGCGCCGGTCTATGCCGCGCAATTCTTTTTTGCGGTAGATGTACTCGGCGTTTTCCGAGCGGTCGCCTTCCGCTGCCGCCGCTGATAAGGCTTGGGTGACTTCTTTGCGTTTGTTCCACAGCTCTTTTAATTCAATCTCCAGCGCTTGATAGCCCTCCGGCGTGATGTAAGGGGATGACTTGGGTTGCGGCGGTCTCCAGCGCGACATGATTGATTTCCTGTAGGTAATTGCGGCGGCTTGAAATGTTTTTCCAGACAAAAGGGCTGTAATTCTTTATCATAGCCGCCTTTTAAATTACGAAAAAGGTTTTATCATGCAAGTAGCTGACAAGATGGCTGTCTCCATTCACTATACGTTGAAGAATGATGGTGGCGAAGTGCTGGATAGTTCGATAGGCGATGAGCCGTTGGTTTATCTGCACGGCATGGGGAACATTATTCCCGGCCTGGAAGATGCGTTGCTTGGAAAAGTCGTCGGCGACAAGTTTAATGTGCGCATTGCGCCCAAAGACGCTTATGGCGAGAAAAATGACGGGATGATTCAGGTCATTCCACGTGCCATGTTTGAAGGCATCGACGAGCTTGAAGTCGGCATGATGTTTCATGCCGATGTCAGTTCCGGTCCCGGCGAGGTCACCATCGTTAAGATCGACGGCGATGAAATTACTATAGACGGCAATCACTCGCTGGCAGGAGTGGCTTTGACCTTTGATGTGGAGGTTATGGCGGTCAGACCGGCGACTGACGAAGAAGCGGCGCACGGACATATCCATGGCGCGGGTTGCCATCATTAATTTGTAGGCCGGAATAAGCCGGTTCGAGCGATAGCGAGAACCGGCGTTTCTGGCAGGCACCTAACCCACAAAAGCCTTCAGTATTTCAGCGGTATTCGCCATGCCTTTATGGAGGTGCCGCTCGATTTCTTCCATGGTGATTTCCCCTTCCGTTTTTCCTGCTGCCCAGTTGGCGACTACGCTGATTGCGGCATAATCCAGTTCAAGTTCTTTAGCCAAGGCGGCTTCCGGCATGCCGGTCATACCGACCAGATCGCAGCCGTCTCTTTCCATGCGCTGGATTTCCGCGGCGGTTTCAAGACGCGGGCCTTGGGTGCAGCCGTAAGTGCCCAGCGGACTGATTTTTAGGTTGGCTTTGGCGGCGGCGCTGATTAAGCGGGCGCGCAGTTTTTGACTGTACGGATAGCTAAAGTCGATATGCTGTACCGCCTCGTCTTCAAAAAAAGTATGCAGTCGGCCATAGCTGTAATCGATGATCTGGTCGGGGATTGCGATATGGGCTGGCTCCATTTCTCTGGTAATGCCGCCGACGGCGGCGACCGCGATGATCTGCTCGACGCCGAGCTGTTTAAGCCCCCAGATGTTGGCCCGGTAATTGATTTTGTGCGGGGCTATTGTGTGCGGGTTGCCGTGCCGTGCCAGGAAAATAATCCGGCTGCCGTTCAGCTCTCCGGTCACAAATTCGGCGGAAGGCGAGCCGTAAGGCGTGGTCAATTCTTCGCGTTTGACGATTTTTAAGTCGCTCAGTTGGGTCAGGCCGGTGCCGCCGATGATGGCAAGTGTGGTCATGTGATTAGTCCTTGCAGGCGTATATGCCCGGTGCATTGCGTAAATAGCCTTTGTAGTCCATGCCGTAGCCGAACAAATAACGGTTTTCGACGGACAGGCCGATAAAATCTGCGGTGATGGGTTTGGGATGATCGAGGATTTTATCCACCAATACGGCGGTGTAGACGGCTGTCGCGCCTTGCTCCAGGCAATAGTCGCAGATGGCTTGCAGGGTAATGCCTTCATCGAGGATGTCGTCAACGATCAGTACCGTCCGGCCTTTAAGCGGCGTTTCCGGTTTGACCAGCCAGTCGATGCTGCCGCCTGTGGTCTGGTTTTGATAACGGCTGGCGTTGATCGAATCTATGGTCAACGGGATAGTTAACCGGGTCAGCAGTTTTCCGAAGGTCGGGATGCCGCCATTCAATACGCAGAGTAATAGCGGATTACGTTCGGCAAGCGCGTGGTTAATTTCCTGAGCCATTTTATCGATGGCGGCTTCAACTTCCTGTTCGCTGTGCAGCAAATCGGCAGTGGCCTGGACGTGTTTGATTTCTTCGAGCATGGTTATAGATTGTTGATGATGGTTGATAGTTTGTGCCATTTTTCGGTTTGCATCAGTTGCTCACGATTCATTTGCGGCTTGCCTTGCATCCGATTCAGCCGTTGCTCCCGGACGGTGTCTTGGGTGATCGGCAATGTATCCAGTACCTGCTCGGCGGCGGTTGGGTTATTGCAAACCAGGATCATGTCGCATCCGGCAAGCTGAGCAAGACGGGCGCGTTCGGGGAAGTCGCCGACCGATGCCGCGCCTTCCATACTCAAGTCGTCGCTGAACACCGTGCCGTTAAAGTTCAACTCCTTACGTAAAATCTGTTGTATCCAGAACGGCGAGAAACCGGCCGGATTCGGGTCTATGTTCGGATAGACCACATGCGCAGGCATAATGCCTTCCAGGCCTTCCTCGATCAGTTGTTTAAACGGCAGCAGGTCTTTCGACCTGATCGCGTCCAAATCCCGTTCATCTACCGGCAAGGTCAGGTGCGAGTCCAGGGCGACTGCGCCGTGTCCGGGGAAATGCTTGCCGGTCGCGGCCATGCCTGCTTCATTCATGCCTTTCCTGAATGAACTGGAAAGGCGCGTTGCCAACATGGCATCGGTCGAAAATGAGCGGTTGCCGATGATTTCGCTGACACCGCAATCAATATCCAACACCGGCGCAAAGCTGAAATCAACGCCGACGGCCAACAGTTCGGCCGCCATCAGCCAGCCTGCCGGTTCCGCCAGTTCAGGGTTTTGTATATAACATGATGCAGGCGGCAGGCGGATGAAGCCTTGTTGGAAGCGCTGCACCCTACCGCCTTCCTGATCGACGGCAATCAGTATGTCGCCATGACGCGCCGCACGGATGCTGTTGATCAGCTCGGTAACTTGTTCGGGATTTTGATAGTTGCGCGAAAAAAGGATCACCGCCCCGGTGTTGGGATGGTTTAGTTTTTCTTTTTCGTCTTGGGCCAGGGTTAATCCGGCAACATCCAGCATTATCGGGCCGATAGGGAGATTAGTTGTCATTACCTTGTTATTATTTGGCGTCGTTTTAAAATTGATGGGCTTTGGCCTATACTAGGCTACTATTTTCTAGTTACACGGAGTCTGTTATGCGTTTATTGGTCGTGGTATTAAGTCTTCTGTTCATGTCTGTTGCTGCTGCTAATGAAGAGGCAAAAGAATCAGAATTGGAAGCAGGTGCAAAATACGTAGAAATGACTCCTAAGTTTACCGTTAATTTGGCGGAACCTAAAAAGATTTTGCTGATAAACGTGCAATTATTGGTTGAGGGCGCCGGAGCTATTGAAGCGATAAAAAAGAACATGCCTGCATTAAGGCACGAATTAATCATGCTTTATAGCGGCAGGCCATCCGATGAATTGCAAACCATGCCGCAGCGCGAGGCGTTGCGGCAAGAAACGACTAAGGTTATTCGCGAGACGCTGGAAAAGATGGAAGGCGACAAAGAGCACCATCCATCAGCCGAGAAAGGTCATTCCGAAGAGGAGGGTAAGGCTGGGCACGAAGAAGGTTTTAAAGAAGCCTATTTTACTGAGTTTTTGGTGGATTGATTTTTAAGGCTAAAGGTTGGTGCCCGCTTTACAATTTTAACTGTTCTTTAATGCGAGACAAATTTTCTGCAATTTGCTGTTCGGTGTAAGGTACTGTATCGAACTTCCCCCAGACAGGCGCAGGCCAGGCTTTATCGATTTGGTAGCGGACGACATGGTGGATATGCAGTTGCGGAACCATATTGCCTATGGCCGCAATATTCATTTTGTCCGCATTAAACAGCACCGCCAGGTTTTCGGCAAGATAGCTTGATTCCTCGATCAGCAATTGGCGATCCGCCGTGCTTAGTTGGTAAATTTCCTGCAAGTCCGCTCGTTCCGGCACCAGTATAAACCAGGGATACTGGCTGTCATTCATCATTAATAATCGGCACAACTCAAAGCGGCCAATGGCTATGCAGTCTTGCTCCAGGCGGGGGTGTAGTTGAAATGTCATGACAGTTTTGATCCTAAAAAATAAAAGCAATGCTTGAAAATGGCAGAATAATCAGTTTAACTTAAACATACTGGCTGAGAATATAACAATAATTAGGAGGATAGATTGATGTCTGCCAAAGCTATTTCAGTTCAAGATATATCAAATGATAAGCCGCTGACCGTCTCGTTCCGGTTGTTGCTGGGGCTTTATGCAATCATCCCTTTGTGTTTGTTGCTACAGTTGTTTGATAACTGGTTTTGGCAGGGGTTCTTACAGCAGAATCTACCGAGCAGTCCCAAACAGTTTTTATTGTTTCAAATTATTTTTGGAACTCCGCATATTGTCGCAAGCTCCATTTTGCTGGCAAGCAATACCGAATACCTGAGATTTTATAAGCTGAAAATAATGGTGATGACGGCTGCTATTATAACGATTTTCGGCGTCGGCAGCCTGTTTATCCCCTACAAAGCGCTTTATGTGACGGTGGCTGCCTGGACCGTATACCACGTACTCAAGCAGCAGCTGGGTGTGGGACGTAGCCTGTATCGTCTGCCCGATTGGATTTTTTACCTGTTATTGTGGCTGAGCGTCACGGCGGGCATTTTTGTTTATATCGGTATATTCCTGAAAAATAGCTTGGGACTGCTCGGTAAATTCTGCTGTAAGAACCCCTGCCAAAACCAATTATCAAACAACTGTAGCAACAAACAC
>JANYKK010000302.1 GCA_025361585.1 Methylobacter sp.
GTCAAATGTATCGTGCAGATGCACGGTGCCTTCGGTCAAGGTGCCGGTTTTATCCGAACACAATACATTCATGCTGCCGAAATTCTCAATGGAAGCCAACTGTTTAACGATGACTTTCTTCTCAGCCATGCGCTTGGCGCCGTGGGCCAGATTGATGCTGATGATTGCGGGCAATAATTGCGGCGTTAAACCAACAGCCAGCGCCAACGCGAACAGAAACGAATCCAACACCGCTTTTTCAAGATAGACATTAACGGCGAAAATAAGAATCACCAGTATCAACGTGATTTCCATCAGCAGATAACCAAAGCGCCTGATGCCGCGTTCGAATTCGGTTTCAGGCGCTTTCAGCTTGATGCGCAGGGACAACTTGCCAAATTCCGTCGATTGCCCCGTGGTAACCACCAGCGCCGTGCCATCGCCACTTTGCACATGGGTTCCCATCCACAAAGCGTTGGTGCGCTTACTCAATGCCGTGTCTGTCGGCAATACGCCGGGTAATTTCTCAACCGGATAGCTCTCTCCGGTCAGGATGGCTTCATCGACAAACAGGTTGTCGGATTCCAGGATCAAGCAATCCCCCGGAATGACGTCCCCGGCCTTGAGCAAGATAATATCGCCGGGAATCAGGTTTTCGGCGGCAATTTCCGTTGCAGCGCCATCACGAAGCACGCTGACCTTAATCTGCACGATGGCCAGCAGTTTTTCTATGGCGCTTGCCGCACCTTTTTCCTGCCAGAATCCTAACAAACCGCTGACCAGTACAATCGTTAAAATGATCGCCGCATCCAGCCGGTCACGTAAATAGAATGACAAACCCGTAGCAAAAAGCAGTATCAGAATAATGGAGCTTTTAAATTGGGCCAAAAACAGCCGCAGGTTCCCCGTCTGCTTTTTGTTGTTCAACCGGTTTGCGCCATAGCGTTTTATACGCAGAGTGGCTTCTTCATGACTTAAGCCTTGGGCTGTTGTGCTCAGCTGCTGGAGCTGCTGATCGGCAGGGGTATTCCAGAATGCGTTGGTAATATCAACGCTGTTTATTTTTTTAGTGTTCATCATGATTAAGTCCTGGTTATGGAGGCCTTGTACTCATTACTTTTAGCTGATGATAAAGATCAATCCTGAATATTTCTTTATACTACACTACTCACGGAAGATTCGACCCCACCATTAGCATAATTGGAGCTGCGTTGGTCGTGTTGAGGAAATGGACGACAATTGGGTATCGCCCATTATCACCCTGAGACTTAGCTTTTAATAAAACAAGCTCATGAATAATAATCCCCTTTTTCATATTTTCGGCGAAGTGCTGTTCGACCATTTTCCCGACGGTAGCCGCGTTTTGGGCGGGGCTCCGTTCAATGTCGCTTGGCATCTTCAGGCGTTCGGGCAAGCGCCCCGTTTCATCAGCCGGATCGGCGATGATCCGTCAGGATACGAAATTGCCGCGTTAATGGACGGCTGGGACATGAGCCGTGACGCAGTGCAAACAGATAACGTACATCCTACCGGTAGCGTCCAAGTGCTGATCCACAATGGCGAGCCGCATTACGACATCGTTGCCGATAGCGCCTACGATTTTATCGACGGCCATTTGCTTGGGCAAAAACAGACTCACGGTATTTTGTATCACGGCTCTTTGGCAACCAGAAACCCGGTCTCGCGCAAGGCGTTGCAAACCACCAAAGCTCAACATCAAGGCAAGGTGCTTGTCGATGTCAATTTGCGCCCGCCCTGGTGGGAGCGGGAAACATTATTGCCGTTGCTGCACGATGCGGATTGGGTCAAACTCAATGAAGCCGAACTGAGCGCGCTATGCCCGGAAGCATCTAAATTGGAAGCGTCCATGCAGGCATTTTGCGCGCAGTTCGACCTTGAAACGTTGGTGGTGACACGCGGCGAACAAGGCGCTATCGCTTACGACAGACAGCAACACTTTGTAACCGTGAAACCACCGCCCAGCACAGTGGTAGTCGATACGGTAGGTGCTGGCGACGCTTTCGCCGCGTTGTTGTTGCTGGGATTAAGCAAACAATGGCCTTTAGAAACGATCTTGGAACGGGCGCAAACTTTTGCCTGCGCGTTGGTCGGCAGACGTGGTGCAACTGTCGCCGACAGGGCGTTCTATCAAGCGTTCAGCGAACAATGGAATGATTAATAGAACGCGGCATTTAGGGTAATGCAGTTTCTTCGTTACCTACATTACCAATACATTTGTATTGCTCTACTT
>JANYKK010000303.1 GCA_025361585.1 Methylobacter sp.
GTCAAATGTATCGTGCAGATGCACGGTGCCTTCGGTCAAGGTGCCGGTTTTATCCGAACACAATACATTCATGCTGCCGAAATTCTCAATGGAAGCCAACTGTTTAACGATGACTTTCTTCTCAGCCATGCGCTTGGCGCCATGAGCCAGATTGATGCTGATAATGGCGGGCAATAATTGCGGCGTTAAACCAACAGCCAGCGCCAGCGCGAATAAAAACGAATCCAGCACCGCTTTTTCAAGATAGACATTCACCGCGAAAATAAGAATCACCAGTATCAGCGTGATTTCCATCAGCAGATAACCAAAGCGCCTGATGCCGCGTTCGAATTCGGTTTCAGGCGCTTTCAGCTTGATGCGCAGGGACAGTTTGCCGAACTCCGTGGTTTGACCTGTGGCAACAACCAATGCTGTCGCAGCGCCACTCTGTACATGGGTTCCCATCCACAAGGCGTTGGTGCGCTTACTCAATGCCGTGTCTATCGGCAATACGCCGGGCAATTTCTCAACCGGATAGCTTTCTCCGGTCAGTATGGCTTCGTCAACAAACAAATTGTCGGATTCCAGAATCAAGCAATCCCCCGGAATAACGTCCCCGGCCTTGAGCAAGATAATATCGCCGGGAATCAGGTTTTCGGCGGCAATTTCCGTTGCAGCGCCATCACGAAGTACACTGACCTTGATCTGCACGATGGCCAGCAGTTTTTCTATGGCGCTTGCCGCACCTTTTTCCTGCCAGAATCCTAACAAACCGCTGACCAGCACTATCGATAAAATGATCGCCGCATCCAGCCGGTCACGTAAATAGAATGACAAGCCAGTGGCAAAAAGCAGTATCAGAATAATGGAACTTTTAAATTGGGCCAAAAACAGCCGCAGGTTCCCCGTCTGCTTTTTGTTGTTCAGCCGGTTTGCGCCATAGCGTTTTATACGCAGAGTAGCTTCTTCATTACTTAAGCCTTGGGCTGTTGTGCTCAGCTGCTGGAGTTGCTGATCGGCAGGGGTATTCCAGAATGCGTTGGTAGTATCAACGTTGTTTATTTTTTTAGTGTTCATCATGATTAAGTCCTGGTTATGGCAGCCTTTTACTCATTACTTTTAGCTGATGATAAAGATCAATCCTGAATATTTCTTTATACTACACTACTCACAGAAGATTCGAACCTACCATTAGCATATTTGAGCTGTGTTGGTTCTGTTGAGGAAAATGGGGCAATTGGGCGGCGCCCATTATCATCCTGAGATTTAGCTTTTGATAAAACAAGCTCATGAATAATAATCCCCTTTTTCATATTTTCGGCGAAGTGCTGTTCGACCATTTTCCCGACGGCAGCCGCGTTTTGGGCGGTGCGCCGTTCAATGTCGCATGGCATCTACAGGCGTTCGGGCAATCGCCTCGTTTTATCAGCCGGATCGGCAATGATCAGGAAGGACATGAAATCGCCGCATTAATGGACGACTGGGACATGAGTCGTGACGCGGTGCAAACAGATGATAGCGCACATCCTACCGGTAGCGTCCAAGTGCTCATCCACAACGGCGAGCCGCATTACGACATCGTTGCCGATAGCGCCTACGATTTTATCGACAGCCATTTGCTTGGACAAAAACAGACGCTAGGCATTTTGTATCACGGCTCGTTGGCAACCAGAAATCCGGTCTCGCGTAGGGCGTTGCAAACCGCCAAAGCTCAACATCAAGGCAAGGTGTTTATCGATGTCAATTTGCGCCCGCCCTGGTGGGAGCGGGAAACGTTATTGCCGTTGCTACACGATGCGGATTGGGTCAAACTTAATGAAGCCGAACTGAGCGCGCTATGCCCGGAAGTATCTGGATTGGAAGCTGCCATGCAGGCTTTTTGTGCGCAGTTCGATCTTGAAACGTTGGTGGTGACACTCGGCGAACAAGGCGCTATCGCTTACGACAGACAGCGGCACTTCGTAACCGTAAAGCCACCGCCCAGTACCGTAGTAGTCGATACGGTAGGTGCTGGCGATGCTTTCGCCGCGTTGTTGTTGCTGGGATTAAGCAAGCGATGGTCTTTAGAAGCAACTCTGGAACGAGCGCAAACCTTTGCCTGCGCGTTGGTTGGCAGACGTGGTGCAACTGTCGCCGACAGGGCGTTCTATCAAGCGTTCAGCGAACAATGGAATGATTAATAGAACGCGGCATTTAGGGTAATGCAGTTTCTTCGTTACCTACATTACCAATACATTTGTATTGCTCTACTT
>JANYKK010000314.1 GCA_025361585.1 Methylobacter sp.
TTCACATTAGCGACCAACTCGCCTGTAGAACGGTCAATCAGGTTATGCCCTAGTATCTTGCCGACCAAATAATCCTTGGGCACTTCAACTTCAGTCAATTCCGACTTGACCATTTCGCGGATATGCTTAGCCGTAATCCGACGACCCTCTTCAACCAAAACTTGGCCTTTGGCAGTCTTAATATCAAATGCTGCAATTTCTCCACGCATCCGCTCAGGAACGATATGGAAAATGTATTTTTGAGCATCGATAGTAAATTTATTCATTTCGAAGAAAATTTTGATCATTTCTTCGTTATCGTAGCCTAAACCCCTCAGCAAGATAGTTGCGGGGATTTTTCTGCGTCGGTCTATCCTGACAAAAACGCAATCTTTATGATCGAATTCGAAATCCAGCCACGAACCGCGATAAGGAATAACCCGCGCATTAAACAGCAGTTTTCCTGACGAATGCGTCTTACCCTTATCATGATCAAAAAACACACCCGGCGAACGATGCAACTGGGAGACAATGACTCGCTCCGTTCCATTAATTACAAAGGTTCCATTATCCGTCATCAACGGCAACTCGCCCATGTAAACTTCCTGCTCGCGAATATCCTTGACTACCTTTGCATTGGCAGAGGCTTCTTTATCATAGATAACCAGGCGAACCAAGACTCTTAAGGGCGCGGCATAAGTCGCGCCTCTTTGCTGGCACTCTCTTACATCAAAAACTGGCTCCCCTAATCGGTATTTCACATACTCAAGCACGGCATAGCCGGAATGGCTTTCAATGGGAAAAACACTGGAAAATGCCGCATGCAACCCACTGTCTTCGCGCTTTTCAGCGGAAACTCCAGTTTGCAAAAAGCCCGCATATGAATTAATTTGTGTTGCCAGAAGATAGGGAACCTCAAGTACCTCAGTACCTTTCCCAAAGTTATTTCGAATACGCTTTTTTTCGGTAAAAGAGTAGGACATATCGCTTCCAAACCTTTTCGTCATAGATAATTTTCTACCGTGCAGTTATTGCAAACAGTAAAAGGCCGATGACAAAGTTGCCACCAGCCATACTTGGCAGAGACGCTGTATTCCAGCATCTCTGCAATTGAGTCAAAATTTATTTTATTTCGACAGTAGCGCCTGCTTCTTCAAGCTGCTTCTTAGCATCGTCTGCTTCGGCTTTAGAAGCACCTTCTTTCAAGGTTGTTGGCACGCCTTCAACAGCGTCTTTAGCTTCTTTCAAGCCCAAGCCGGTGATACCACGTACGGTTTTAATGACCGCAACTTTGTTCTCGCCGAAACCGGTCAATACAACATCAAATTCAGTTTGCTCTTCAGCAGCAGCTGCTGCTGCAACTGGCGCCGCAGCCACTGCAACTGCAGCAGATACGCCAAATTTTTCTTCCATCGCTGAAATCAAGTCAACGATTTCCATAACACTCATCTTTGAAACCGCTTCCAAGATATCTGCTTGCGAAATTGCCATTATGTGTTCCTCTAAAATAATAAGTTTTAAACTGGTTGTGGTTATAGAAGCGCTGCCGAGCAACGCCTTCTACTATGCCGCTTCTTTCTGGTCTCTGATTGCAGCCAAAGTACGCACAAACTTCGCTGTGGGCGCTTTCATGACTGACATCAACATTCCAATACCTTGATCGCGAGTAGGCAGACTGGCTAATCGAGCAAGCTCAGACCCACCAAAAGACTGTCCGCCGATAGCGACTATCTTGGTAATTAACTTGTCGTGAGTCTTGGCGAAATCACTAATTAAACGCGCCGCAGAACCTGGATCTTCCATAGAGAATGCAATCAACAACGGACCTACCAGCCCACTTTGCATGCATTCAAATTCAGTCCCAGCTACCGCTCGTTTTGCCAGTGTATTTTTTACCACACGCAGATATACACCTGTCTCTCTCGCAGTTTTACGCAGTTCGGTCAATTCCGTAACTGTCAACCCACGATATTCTGCTGCAATTGCAGAATGAGCTTTAGCAGCATATACAGCGACTTCTTCTACGACAGCTTTTTTGCTATCTAAATTTAGTGCCACAGCTTACCTCCGGAATTTATCCCCAGAATTAATAAAAAGCATTCATTTCGAATACCCCTTACGGTCCCTTTCCCCAGCTTTTAGGTTCCAGCTTCCGTCTACGCAGGAAGGATTAAGTTTTGCAACACCTGCGGTCTTTGACGGTTACCGAACGGGTCGGCAACCCAAAGTCTTTTACTCGGTAATTTCTCCTGCATTACCCCACCCCTGCATCCATGCAGCCGAACATTAAATTGAAATACTGCTTTGATCCAGCCACAACCCAGGCCCCATTGTCGAAGATAAAGTTATCTTCTTAATGTATACGCCTTTTGCAGCGGTCGGCTTTAGCTTTCTTAAGTCTGCAAGCAACGCTTCCAGATTACCTTGAATAGCAGCCGCATCGAAAACGACCTTACCTAGTGTGCAATGAATAATGCCTGATTTATCGGTTCGATAACGCACTTGCCCAGATTTTGCATTTTTTACTGCCGTGGCAACATCCGCAGTCACGGTTCCAACCTTAGGGTTTGGCATTAAGCCTCGCGGCCCTAAAATTTGACCCAACTGGCCTACCACTCTCATCGCATCTGGCGAAGCGATAACTACATCAAAATTCATTTCGCCTTTTTTGACCAATTCGCCCAAGTCATCCATACCAACTATGTCTGCTCCAGCTTCTCTAGCCGCGTCAGCATTAGAACCCTGGGTAAAAACCGCAACCCGGACTGTTTTTCCGGTACCATTTGGCAGCACGGTTGCGCCCCGGACATTTTGATCTGATTTGCGAGGATCCACGCCCAGATTGACGCTAACATCAATAGCTTCACTAAACTTTGCAGTACCCAGTTCCTTCAATAATTGAACCGCTTCTGTAATTGAATACTGTTTGGATTTATCAACTTTCCCTTTGATGATTTTCGCTTTTTTTGACAACTTAGCCATTATAATCCCTCCACATTCAAGCCCATGCTATGCGCACTGCCTGCAATCGTCTTTACTGCGGCTTCCAGATTTGCCGCATTCAAATCTTCCATTTTTGTTTTAGCAATTTCTTCCAATTGCGCACGAGTTACCGTTCCGACTTTCTTGGTATTAGGATTGCTGCTTCCACTTTTAATGCCCGTCGCCTTCTTCAAAAGAATTGAAGCTGGTGGAGTTTTGGTAATGAACGTGAAGCTTTTATCACTATAAACAGTAATAACTACAGGCAAGGGCAGGCCTTTTTCTGTATCTTGCGTTTTAGCGTTAAACGCTTTACAAAACTCCATGATGTTCACGCCGCGCTGACCCAATGCTGGACCTACCGGTGGACTTGGATTCGCTTCACCTGCTTTAACCTGCAGCTTTATATACGCGGTTATTTTTTTAGCCATTATTTACTCCAAAAATGGGTGCAAACGCTTTTCAGCTCCCCTAGACACAAAAAATCACTGCCTTATTCAGACAGTGATTTTATAAATACTAAACACCTAAACTTAATTAGCTTTTTTCTACCTGCCCAAAACCCAACTCAACCGATGTTGAGCGACCAAAGATGAGCACTGATATTTTTATTTTACTTTTCTCGTAATTAACTTCTTCAACAACGCCATTAAAGTCTTTAAATGGCCCATCGATAACCCTAATCACTTCGCCAGCCTCAAACATAGTCTTAGGACGAGGCTTATTCACCCCATCTTCCACTCTATTAAGGATAGCCATCGCTTCTTTTTCTGAAATAGGTGCAGGACGATCAGAAGTCCCGCCTATAAACCCCAGCACCTTAGGCACATCTTTTACCAAATGCCAAGTTTCATCCGTTAAATCCATTTGAACCAAAACATATCCGGGAAAGAATTTCCGCTCGCTTTTCCTTTGCTGCCCCATGCGCATTTCAACAACTTCTTCGGTGGGCACCAGAATCTTACCGAAATATTCTTCCAAGCCTTCTCGCTTAATTCTTTCTTCTAGCGCTTGCTTAACTTTATTCTCAAAATTTGAGTAGGCGTGAACAACATACCAGCGTAAAGACATTCCTTACCCTCCTTGACCCGTTAAAAAGCGCACACCCCAAAACAAAAACATGTCCAGCAACCACAGAACCAAACCGACAATCACGACCATTGCAAAAACCAGCAAAGTAGTACGTAAAGTCTCATCGCGTGTTGGCCAAACCACCTTCCTGACCTCTTGCTTGGATTCCAAAACAAAACTCCAAACATTCCGCCCCATCCCGGTAGTAAGCATCATGCCAACCACAATCAACGCCACAGCCACCAAACCAAGAACACGGTATAAAAGCGGGGCTTCTGAAAAATAATAGAATGCCGCCACACCAGCGACTACAAAGATGACGGAAAATACTTGCTTAACAACATCAAAAACCGATGTCGATGCTTCTAGCTGAGTGTTCATGTGTTTTTTTTACTATGGAAATAAATTTGATACACTTTAATCTGAATGGCAGGCCAGGAGGGTCTCGAACCCCCAACCCGCGGTTTTGGAGACCGCTATTCTACCAATTGAACTACTGACCTATTCAGACAAGCCTTACATAAACCGCCATACTATACTAAATAGTATTATTATTCAAGTATTGATGCAACGACGCCCGCACCTACTGTACGACCACCTTCACGAATTGCAAAACGCAACCCATCTTCCATGGCAATCGGTGAAATCAGTTTTACTTTGACTGAAATGTTATCGCCAGGCATAACCATTTCTACGCCTTCAGGCAATTCAACGGCACCCGTTACGTCGGTTGTTCTGAAATAGAACTGTGGACGGTAGCCGTTAAAGAATGGCGTATGACGACCGCCCTCGTCTTTAGACAAGATATAAATTTCTGAGTTGAAGTATGAATGCGGCTTGATGGTGCCTTTGTGCGCCAATACCTGTCCACGCTCAACATCGTCTCTTTTTGTGCCTCTAAGCAGGATACCGACGTTGTCGCCCGCCTGACCTTGATCCAGCAATTTGCGGAACATTTCCACACCGGTACAGGTTGTTGTTACGGTTTCTTTGATGCCGACAATTTCGATTTCCTGACCTACTTTAATGACGCCGCGCTCGATACGACCCGTTACTACGGTGCCGCGACCTGAGATTGAGAATACGTCTTCGATAGGCATCAGGAATGCGCCGTCTACGGCTCTTTCTGGCAATGGGATGTAGCTATCTAATGCATCAACCAGTCTGATCACTGAAGGTACGCCGATTTCGCTGGTATCGCCTTCTAATGCTTTCAATGCTGAACCGACAATAATAGGCGTATCATCGCCTGGGAATTCATACATATCCAACAGCTCACGAATTTCCATTTCGACCAATTCGATCAACTCTGCATCGTCAACCATGTCTGCTTTATTTAGAAATACTACGACGTAAGGTACGCCCACCTGTCTTGATAACAGGATGTGCTCTCTGGTTTGTGGCATTGGGCCGTCAGCCGCTGAGCAAACCAAGATAGCGCCGTCCATTTGCGCCGCACCGGTAATCATGTTTTTTACGTAGTCGGCATGACCTGGGCAGTCAACGTGTGCGTAATGGCGTGTTGCTGATTCATATTCAACGTGCGAGGTGGAAATGGTAATACCTCGTGCACGCTCTTCCGGTGCGTTATCAATCTGATCAAAGGCTTTTACTTCTCCACCTTGGAGCTCAGCCATTACTTTGGTTAAAGCGGCGGTTAAAGTAGTCTTACCATGATCGACGTGACCGATTGTGCCGACGTTTACGTGGGGCTTGCTACGTGAGAATTTTTCTTTGGCCATTAAAACACACCTCTAATAATCAACACAAAACATGGAGCTCATAACCGGATTTGAACCGGTGACCTCTTCCTTACCAAGGAAGTGCTCTACCTACTGAGCTATATGAGCCATATGATCTTAATTTTTTGAATATGGAGCGGGTGATGGGAATCGAACCCACGTGATCAGCTTGGAAGGCTGGAGTTCTACCATTGAACTACACCCGCGGATATTTTTAATAGATGGTGGAGGGGGGAGGATTCGAACCTCCGAAGGCAGAGCCGGCAGATTTACAGTCTGATCCCTTTGGCCGCTCGGGAACCCCTCCGTTATCGGAAAACCTAACCATTATCTTTTATCAAGCCCATGATGTCAATTAATCATTCACCTGAATTTAATTTATTCATCACTGCCGACATGTCACCGACAACCATCTGGCTCACGTAACCACTGGCAATATCAAAAGCCGATGACATCAAACCCCATTCATTTTTAGAGGGATCTGATAACACAAAATCAGCAACAACTTTTCCGGAAGAAGGCCTGCCAATTCCAACCCTTAAGCGATAAAAATCTTTTGAGCCCAAATGCGCAATAATATCCCTCAAACCATTATGCCCCGCGTGTCCACCGTCTTTTTTCAGCCTTACTACTCCAGCATCAAAATCAAGCTCATCATGAACGACAAGAATCTCCTCCGGCGCCAATTTATAGTACCTAGCAACCTTACCTACCGCCTGGCCACTTCGATTCATAAAGGTAGCCGGCTTTAGCAGCATCACCTTACCACCCGCAAGCCCAATCTCCGCCATCAGGCCATCAAACCTGGACTCGCTAGCCCAAGTACAATTTGACTCGGACACCAATCTATCTAAAAACAAAAACCCGGCATTATGCCGGGTCTTTTCGTACTGCCGACCCGGATTGCCCAAGCCAACTATTAACTTAATCATCTGTACTCTATAGCTTTTTAGGCGGCGTCGTCTTTACTTGCCTTTGAAGCCATCATAGACGCAACAGGATGATCATGCTCAGGGCCTTGTGCCAGAGCGACAATTTCAACACCTGGCGGCAAGATAATATCTGAAAGATGAGCTGATTCACCTATATCCAACCCTTTTAGATCCACTTCGATAAAATCAGGCAACGCGGCAGGCAAACAGGTAACTTCAACATCGATCATCGCATGAGCTACGATGCCGCCCTTCTTTCCGCCGACCGAAGTCTGCTCATTGATAAAATGCAAAGGCACATGCACTTTCAATGCCTCCGACATGCTTACCCGCTGAAAATCCATGTGCAGAATTTGAAATTTAGCTGGGTGACGTTGAACGCCTTTCAGAATGGCTTTCTCTGTTTTTCCATCAACAGTCACATCCAACACGTGCGAATAAACTGCCTCATGCGAAAGATGCTTGGTCACTTCATTATGACTTAGCACAAGCATTTGAGGCTCTCTATGCCCGCCATATATTACCGCAGGCACATTACCTGTACGACGCGTTCTTCTGGCTGCGTTTTTACCTGATTGCCCACGACTTTCGGCAACAAACTCAAATACGTTAGACATTTTCCTCTCAACCCCGTGCCATCAAGCACAACAAATTAAATTTTATCAATCCACATAAAGCGAACTAACCGACTCACCGACAGCTATACGTCTAATGGTTTCAGCCAGCATTTCTGCGACACTTAACTGCCTTATTTTAGCTGATCTGGCAGCCTCATGACTCAGCGGAATGGTGTCGGTAACCACCAACTCATCAAGCTCCGAGCTATTTATATTTTTTAAAGCAGAACCCGACAATACCGCATGAGTACAATAGGCAACCACCTTGATCGCGCCATGCTTCTTTAACGCCGCTGCCGCATGACACAAGGTTCCTGCCGTATCGACCAAATCATCAATCAACACACAAGTGCGCCCATCAACATCGCCTATTATGTGCATAATCTCTGCAACATTGGCCTTAGGTCTGCGCTTATCGATAATCGCGAGATCAGCGTCATCCAAGCGCTTTGCAAGCGCTCTAGCCCTGACGACGCCACCAACATCCGGCGAAACAACAATCAAATCCTTATATTTCTGCCTCCACACATCGCCAAGAAGAATCGGCGAGGAGTAAACATTATCCACAGGTATGTCAAAAAAACCCTGAATCTGATCGGCATGCAAATCGACCGTTAAAACCCGATCCGCACCCGCCTGCTCAATCATTTTTGCAACCAGCTTTGCACTAATCGGCACGCGCGCTGATCGCGATCTTCTGTCTTGCCGCGCGTAGCCATAATAAGGCATTACCGCAGTTACTCGTGACGCTGAAGCCCTATGAAGAGCATCAATCATCACCAATAATTCCATTAAATTCTCGTTGGTCGGCGAGCAAGTCGGCTGTATAACGAAAACATCCTTACCACGAACATTTTCCTCAATCTCCACCGCAACCTCTCCGTCACTAAACCTGCCGACGGTCGCCATTCCAAGGCGCATATTGAGCTTCTTTACTATACCCTCCGACAAAGCCAGATTAGCATTCCCAGAAAACACCATCACAGAGGTGTCACTCATCAAGCACTCCCACACGAATTTAACTTAACGGAGGTAAATGGCTGGGCCGCAAGGATTCGAACCTTGGTATGCGGAGATCAAAACCCCGTGCCTTACCGCTTGGCGACGGCCCAATAATCAAGATATATTACCGTTCTTCAACTTTGAAAACAAAGGCGACTCATTTACGCCCTTGACTAGGTAAACCTGCCATTTCTTTTGAAGCGACTGATAAGCGCTAGCTGCAGCCTTTTCTGAGTCGAACCGGGCAAAAACACAGGCCCCTGTTCCTGTCAGCCTTGCCTCAGAAAACGCAGACAAATCAAGCAAAGCATCTTTCACAGACTGGTAACGTTCGCGAACCACACCAAGACAATCGTTTTGGTGCTGACCCGCTATAAAGTCAGCTATTTTGATTGATTTACTATTCCGTGTCAAATCTTTAGCTGAAAATACTTCTCCCGTATTCACATGGCAATCCGGCTTTATCACCACAAACCACGGCTCAGGAATATCTATTTTCTCAAGCTTTTCGCCAACGCCTTCCGCCCATGCTGAATAGCCGTAAACGAACACAGGCACATCCGCACCCAGGGCTAAGCCCAATTGCATCAGCCTTTCAACTGATAAGTGCAAGCCCCATAGCTCGTTCAGCACAACCAAGGTCGTTGCCGCATCGGAACTGCCGCCGCCTAGCCCCCCGCCCATCGGCAGGTTTTTTTCGACCTCGATGCACACCCCTTGCTCACAACCCGTTTCCGCCTTTAGCAGCTTTGCCGCCCTGACTGTCAGATCATCCGCTTCAGGCACACCGGGCATGGTTTTTTGCAGGCTGACTCGCCCGTCAGCTACCGGATGAAAGGTTATCCAGTCACATAAATCGATGAATTGAAACACCGTCTGCAACAAATGATAACCATCGCTTCTTTGCCCGATAATCCGTAGCATTAAATTCAACTTCGCTGGCGCAGGCCACCTTTGAGCCCATGCAGACGAATTAATTTGTTTTTGTGTCATTTAAAACCCAGTGATCGATAATTAACTTTAACTTGACCTGACTGTTCATAACCGTCATTTTGTGCGGCATAGCCCCATCATCAACCGGTTGCATTTGCTTATATTCGTTCAGCCAGCCAGCCTGATTAAAACCGCCATCAGTGTCTTTGTATGACCGGGACGGCTCCGGCAAGCCCACCACCCAATACCGTAGCGACCGCACCGGAACAAACATGCCCAATTGTTGATTGATAAACTCTTCCGGCTGCGTCGATGTCTGCACATCGTCCCCACCCCGATCGATAGTAACGACATTGCCTGCTAACGAAATAACAACCGCCCCTTGCCCCAAGGGGCCGGATAACTTTATTTTTTCGACTTCGGGACTGTGTTCCCAACTTATATTGGCCGACCAGGAATCCCTTTTTCCCGTCAATGCCAATCGGCCTTCAAACGACCAGCGCTCCAGCTCATAAAATCGAAGCATTGCAGCTCTTGAATAACGACCTTCCGGCTCGACGGGAGCCATAGAACACGCTGACAACAAAAATACCAAGCAAAGCCCGGCCAATAATCCTATTTTAAAACGCAACACCCTATTCTTCGCCGCTCAATATTCTCTTCTGAAAATCCAACAGATATTCATCTTCCGGCGCTTTTTTTATAGCGGTGTTAAATGCTTTTCTGGCTTCTTCTTTACGCCCCAAGGCCCACAACACCTCGGCAAGATGGGCCGCTATTTCACTTTCTGGTTGTTTTGCATATGCCCGCTCCAGATAATCCAAGGCCTGCGCAAGTTTGCCTTGCTTAAACTGCAGCCAGCCAAAACTATCCATAATCACCGCCTCATTCGGCTGCAATTTAAGCGCTTGTTGCAGATATTTTTCTGCATCGGCATAACGGCTTGCATTATCCAGCAAGCTATAGCCCAATGCATTTAAAGCCTCGGCGTCATTGGGATTTTTGGCTAATATTTTTTTCAGATCAGCCTCCAGCACATCCGGCTTATTAATCCGCTCCGCCATCAACGCACGTGTGTATAACAAGTCTCTTTGATCCGGCTGACCGGCCAGCGCATCAGTCAACAACTGATAACCCTTTTCATAATGCTGCTGCTGACCGTACAACCCGGCCTGCATTAAAATAATGCGCAACTTTTGCTTTGGAAACTGACTCGACAACAGACTCAAGCGAGTATTCGCCTCATCAAATTTTTTGTCTTTTACCAGCAATGAAACCGCTGAAATCGCCGATTCAAAAACCAACGGCCCTTCAGACACCTTATCAAACCAAGCCAGCGCCTTTTGCGTATGCCCGCGCTTTTCTTCTATTTTTCCGAGATAAAAACCAGCCTGACTTTGCCATTCCGGCTGATCCAGCAACTGCTTAAAAATGTCTTCAGCCTTCCCCTCACGATCCAATTGCAGATATACCAAAGCCAACGCAATCTGACTCTCGGCATCCTTCGGATTGGCCTGAACAATGCCTTGATAAACCTCACCAGCAGCCTCATATTCCGTTGCTTTTATGAGCACCTGCGCCAGCAACTTTTTAAGCTTGTCATTTTCAGGATATTTAACAGTCGCCTTTTTTAGCAGGGTTTTAGCCTTAGTCAAATCCCCCGAAAATAACGCTATCTGGGCTTGGAATATCAACGCCTTATCCCAGTCAGGCTGGATATTCAAAGCCTGCTGCACTTTCTTTTCAGCCAGCGCATTATCTTTCATTTCCATGGCCAACAACGACTGCACAAAATAAACCACGGCCTGATCAGGATTCTTTACCGCCAAAGTATCCAGCACCTCATAAAAAAAATCCGACTTGCCGTCGTTTTGCAGAACATTGGCCAATTCAAGCGCGGTCTTTTCAAATCCTGCCGGATCGGCCTTCAGTACTGCATCTAAATGATCAACAGCCGCCTGCTTTTTGCCGGTTCTTAATGCTGACAACGCTGCAATTTTTCTTGCCGTCGGATTAGCCGGATCCTGCCGCAACCACAAGGAAACCGCCTCATCCGTTTTCTTGCTATCCTTCATATACATGGCAATCTTTGCCGCCCTTTCCGCAAACCGGGGATCTTTCGCCCGCTTGGCAGCCTCCATATAGCCCTCCAAAGCAATGGCATATTGTCCTCTTTGCCCGGCAAGCTCTGCCGCCATCAGCATGTACATCACATCAGGATCTATCGCTGTTTTTGCCTCGCTAGCCTGCGTTTTTTCCTTGGGCTCGGCTATTTTAACAGGCTCAAGCACTTCTTCCTCTGCGCTTGGAATTTCCGGCGAACTGGCGCAGCCATTAAGAAAAATGAGGATTATCACTGAAAACAATCTAAAAATTAACACACAATCGTCCTATTTATTGCCCACACTCAATCGTTATAGATTATCAGAAAAAACCAGCTGAGTCAGGCAGCTGATTTATTCCATTTGGATAAAGCCATTATATTTCTTAGAATATACTATTAATATAGGCATTAAGACTTAAGACAAAGGCGCAAGGTTTGTGATTTTGAAAAAACCGCCCTTCACCTTTTGCCCTGAGCCCCCCTTGAACCTTGAACCTTACGCACATGACACTTCTTGCAGTCGGGATTAATTACAACACCGCGCCGGTTTCGATCCGCGAGCGCCTGTCATTCCCTGCCGAAATTCTGGAATCCTCGTTGCAGGAGTTGTGGCGTATCAAGGAAATCAGTGAAGCTGCGATACTGTCGACCTGCAACCGCACCGAATTCTACTGCACCTCCAGCACCGCGAATAAACAAATCCTGATCGACTGGGTCGCCCAAAGCAAGCAAATCAGCGCCGCCGATTTTACCCCTTATTTGTATTGCCATACCGACAGCGAGTTGATCCGTCACATGTTCCGCGTGGCTTGCGGCCTGGATTCGATGATTCTGGGCGAACCGCAAATCCTGGGGCAAATGAAAACAGCTTATCAAGCCGCCTATGAGGCCGGGACTTTGGGCAAG
Organism: Methylobacter sp.; assembly: GCA_025361585.1. Classification (GTDB taxonomy): domain Bacteria; phylum Pseudomonadota; class Gammaproteobacteria; order Methylococcales; family Methylomonadaceae; genus Methylobacter_A. The sequence continues at coordinate 12,269 of JANYKK010000314.1, forward strand.
CGTCTGGGCAGGCTTTTTCAACATACTTTTACGGCCGCCAAAAAAGTCCGCACCGACACAGCTATCGGCTCCAGCCCTGTATCGGTCGCCTTTGCCGCCGTGCAACTGGCTCAACAAATTTTCGACAAACTCAGTGAGCAGACCGCCCTTTTAATCGGTGCTGGTGAAACCATAGAGCTGACCGCGCGCCATTTGTCGCAACAAGGCATAGGCCGCATCATTATTGCCAACCGCACCTATGACAAGGCCCACGCCCTGGCCATGCAGTTTAACGGCTACGCGATCGCCTTATCCGAACTGCCTGCGCATCTGGCCGAAGCCGACATCGTGATCTCGTCGACTGCCAGTCAACTGCCGATACTGGGCAAGGGCCGCGTCGAAAGCGCGCTGAAAAAACGCAAACACAAACCAATGTTCATGGTGGATCTTGCCGTGCCTCGGGATATTGAGGCGGAAGTTGAGCAACTCAGGGACGTGTATCTTTACACCATCGACGATCTGCAAAACACCATCGACCAAAACATGAACTCCCGACGCCTAGCCGCGGAACAGGCCGAAGAAATTATCGACACCCAGGTCGACTATTTTTTAGCTTGGCTACGCGCCCAAGGCGCGCAATCGACTATTCAGGATTATCGCCATCAGGCCGAACAATTCCGCGACGAAGCCTTGCAAAAAGCCTTAAGCTTACTCAAAAGCGGCGTTCCCGCAGAACAAGCCCTTAACCGGCTAGCCCACAGCCTGACCAACAAACTTATCCATACGCCCAGCACCCAAATCAAAGCCGCCGCCGAAAACGAACGCCACGATTTGATTGCCGCCGCCCGCGAAATTTTTAAACTAACCAATTCTTAATGAAACCATCCATACAACATAAACTCGAAAACCTTTGCGAACGCTATGACGAAATAGCCGCCTTACTTTCAGAACCCGAAGTACAGGGCAACCAAAACAAATTCCGTTCGCTAAGCCAGGAATACGCCCAGATCAACCCGCTGGTCGACTGCTACAAACGTCACCAACAGACTCTGGAAGCGCTTGCCTCAGCCAAGGAAATGGCCAATGACAGCGACCCGGAACTAAGGGAAATGGCGAAAGAAGAAGTCAGCGACGCCGAAAACCAGCTGGATGCCATCGAGCATGAACTGCAAGTGTTGCTGTTACCCAAAGACCCCAACGACAACCGCAACATATTTATCGAAATCCGCGCCGGAACCGGCGGCGATGAAGCGGCGATTTTCTCCGGCGATCTTGCCCGCATGTATCAGCGCTATGCCGAACGCAAGGGCTGGCAAACGGAAATCATCAACGAAAGCCACGGCGACCACGGAGGCTATAAAGAAGTCATCCTGCGCGTGGCCGGCAAGGATGTTTACTCTCAGCTTAAATTCGAATCCGGGGCGCACCGTGTCCAGCGCGTACCCGAAACCGAATCGCAAGGCCGCATCCATACCTCGGCCTGCACCGTCGCGATCATGCCGGAAGTCGATGAAGTCGATGCGATCGACATCAACCCCGCAGACCTTAAAGTCGACACCTTCCGTTCATCGGGAGCAGGCGGCCAGCATATCAACAAAACCGAATCCGCAATCCGTATTACCCATATCCCAACCGGCGTGGTCGTGGAATGCCAGGACGAGCGCTCGCAGCATAAAAACCGCGCCAGAGCCATGTCCTTATTGGCCTCGCGATTGCTCTCCGCCGAACAGGAAAAACACCATGCCGAACAATCGGCCACCCGCAAACTGCAAGTCGGCAGCGGCGACCGTTCCGAGCGTATCCGCACCTATAACTATCCGCAGGGCCGATTGACCGATCACCGCATCAACCTGACCTTATATAAGCTGGACGACATTATGCAGGGTGGACTGGAGCAGGTCATCCAGCCGCTGATTAGCGAACACCAGGCCGAACTGCTGACCCAGCTAGGCGAAGACTGAGATAATCTTCAATAAAAAAATCGTCCACGAAAATCACAAAATGCACAAAAATTTCCCAAGAGTTACCGAGCTATAGCTCACCACCCGATTGATGAGAAATTTGTAGGGGCGACCGGTTGGTCGCCCGCACGGTGGCGCGAAAATATCAAACCCAACTGATTTTTTGATGACGGATTTACACGGATTTGTTATGCACCTTTAAATTCGTACCTATCCAACTAACTCGTGCGCCATCCGCGTTCCATTTTTCTTTGCATACCAAATAATTACCTTAAATGTACAACATAAAATCCGCGCTGACCCTGGCAGCAGACACACTCTCATCAATCTCCGACTCAGCCTTACTGGATGCAGAAGTTTTACTGTGCCAAGCGCTTAATCAACCACGCTCCCATCTTCGCGCTTGGCCGGACAAACCACTCCAGTCCGAGCAATTAATCGCCTTTTTAGCCTTACTTGAACAACGTCAGCAAGGCAAGCCTATCGCCTATATCACCGGCAACCGGGAATTCTGGTCGCGAGATTTCCAGGTCACACCTGACGTATTGATTCCTAGGCCCGACACCGAACTGCTCATTGAGCTCAGCTTAAAACTGATCCCGACAGACACGCCTTTCAAAATCATTGATCTGGGGACGGGTTCGGGCATTATCGCCATTACCTTAGCCGCCGAACGCCCCCAGGCGCAGGTCAGCGCCACCGACTTTAGCTTAGCCGCATTAGATATCGCCCGACTCAATGCCGACAAACACCGTATCAGCAACATCGAGTTTTACCATAGCGACTGGTTTGCTGATGTTCCCCCAACCAAATTCAACATTATTATCAGCAACCCGCCTTATATCGCGGAAGATGACAGCCATCTGCAACAAGGCGATGTCCGGTTTGAGCCGCAAACGGCGCTATCTGCGCCAGAACAAGGACTAGCCGATATTAGAATCATCGCGGATACTGCACGCGACTACCTGGAACTTGGCGGACACTTGCTGATTGAACATGGCTACAACCAGCAACAACAAGTTCAAGCCCTGTTTAAAGATTTACATTATGATAAGGTACAAACTTATACCGACTTATCCGGTCAACCCAGAGTAACTTATGGGCAATGGCTATAAACCCTAGCCGCTCAGCACTATAAACTCACCCTTGAGCCTAAACATCATGCCCCCAGAACATATCCAAATCCCCCGCAAAATAACCAACCAGCTACTGCATCTTGCGCAAATCTCGCCGGAACTTGAAATCTGCGGGCTGATCGGCAGCAAAAACGACCTACCGAGCAGTTGCTATCCGGTCAAGAACACCGCTGAACTTGCTCAGCAGCGTTTCCAGCTCGATCCCGCAGAGCAAATTTCAGCGATGGCTAAAATGCGTGATCAGGGAGAACAGCTATTTGCGATCTATCACTCTCACCCGGCCGCACCGGCAACGCCCTCAGTCACCGACTTGGAACTGGCCTCCTACCCCGAAGCGCTATACCTGATAATTTCGCTCAATACTAAGGGGGTTTTAGAAATGCGCGGCTTTAAAATAGCCGATAAATCGGCACGGGAAATAACACTATCCTTAAGTGAAGCTTGATTAGTTTTCAGCAATCAAGACTTACCTGGATACTGCCAACTTAAAAATATCCTTCCACATAAAATATACCTCATAAAGTTGAACCGAGTCGCTATAAGGAAGATGGCAGCCATTTTTTATATGACAAGACTTGCAACTATAAGAAAATATAAACATTAACCGGCTTTTAGGTTTATTGACAATGGCACGGCGAGCTGATACTTTGCCTTGCTGGCACTCGTCTTGATGGAGTGCTAAACATGGTCGCAGAGGTTGGTGTGAGTAATACGCAGTTTTTAAATGAACGGTCGCTACAGCTGTTAAAAACGCTGGTCGAGCGTTATATCAGTGATGGTCAGCCGGTGGGTTCACGGGCTTTATCAAAAGATTCGGATTTAAATTTAAGTCCGGCAACCATTCGCAATGTGATGGCCGACCTGGAAGACTTAGGCTTGGTGCACTCCCCGCATACGTCGGCGGGACGTGTGCCTACGGTCAGCGGCTACCGCTTGTTTGTCGACACCTTGTTGACGGTCAAGCCGTTGGAATCGAAGGACTTGACCCGGTTGCACCAAGGCTTGTCGGTAAGCGAAGACACCGGCGACGTAATCGGCGTCGCCTCGCGCCTGCTATCGGAATTAACACAGATGGCCGGGGTGGTAACCTTGCCCAAAAGAGAACTCGTTTGTTTGCGCCATATCGAGTTTCTGTCTTTATCTCACACCCGCGTGCTGGTCATTTTTGTGACTAATGAGCAGGAAGTCCATAACAAAATCATCCACACCTCCAAAGTTTTCAGCCCGACCGAACTACAGCAGGCGGCCAATTATCTGAACTCGATTTATTCCGGCCGCAGTCTGGATGCGGTGCGCAAAGCCGTTTTAAAAGAATTGCAGGAAGACCAGGAGCGCATGACTCAGGGCATGTTGGATGCGGTAAAAATAGCGCAATTGGCCTTCGACCAGGACAAACAAAAAGACGATTACGTACTGACCGGCGAAACCAATTTGATGGGTTTTTCCGAGTTGTCGGACATGGAGCGGCTAAAAGGCCTGTTTGAAGCGTTCAGCCAAAAACAGGGCGTGATCCATCTGTTGGATCAATGCATGAAAGCCGACGGCGTACAGATTTTTATCGGCGAAGAATCCGGTTACCGGGCTTTCGATCATTGCAGCCTGGTGACTTCATCGTATTCGGTCAGCGACGAAGTGGTCGGCGTACTGGGCGTGATCGGGCCGACGCGCATGGCCTACGAGAAAATCATCCCTTTTGTCGATGTCACGGCAAAATTGTTGGGCGCCGCCTTGAATCCAAAATCAACGACCCCACTATAAATAATGACTTTTTTGTGCCGTCGGGCATGGATATTAATTTTAAATGTTATGGAGCTATAAATAATGAGTACTGATCAGGAAACGCCTGAATCCTCGCTTAAAACTGGAAGCGATGCGGTTGAGGAGTCGCATACCGAATTGGTCGAGCACGAACTGACGCTTGAGGAGTTACAGCAGGCATTGGTTCAGGCTGAGCAAAAAGCGCAAGAGAACTGGGACAAAGCAGTTCGCGCACAGGCGGAAATGGAAAACCTGAAACGAAGAACTCAAAAGGATCTGGAAGATGCGCACAAATTTGGGCTTACCAATTTTGCCAAGGAACTGTTGCCGGTATTGGACAGTTTGGTGTTGGGCTTGCAAGCCGCAACCGGCGATAGCGAGGACGTAAAAAAGTTCCGCGAAGGCAGCGAATTAACGATTAAACAGTTCGAATCAGTCTTTGAAAAATTCAAAATAGAAACGATTGATCCAATTGGTCAGCCGTTTAATGCCGAACAGCATCAGGCCATGGCCATGCAGGCCGTTGAAGGCGCCGAGTCCAATACAGTGGTTAACGTTTTCCAAAAAGGTTATATGTTGAACGGACGCTTGCTCCGTCCCGCGATGGTTTTGGTTGCCAAAGCGGTCGAAAAAAAACCGACAGATAGCCCTAGCATTGATGAACAGGCTTGAAATCAAATAAAGCAGCCTCATATTCGTAACAACTTTTTACTTTTTTAAATAAATTCAAGTCTGGAGAACTCAATGGCTAAAATAATAGGCATAGATTTAGGAACAACAAACTCGTGCGTTGCGGTGTTGGAAAACGGCGTTGCAAGAGTAATTGAAAACAGTGAAGGCGCGCGCACTACGCCATCCATTATCGCCTTTACTAGCGATGATGAAGTATTGGTAGGACAGTCGGCAAAACGCCAAGCTGTTACCAATCCAAAAAATACCGTATTTGCGATCAAACGTTTGATCGGTCGCCGCTTTAAGGACGATGTCGTACAAAAAGACATCAAAATGGTGCCTTATAAAATCGTCGAAGCTGAAAACGGCGATGCCTGGGTTGAAGTTCACGGCAAAAAAATGGCCGCTCCCGAAATTTCAGCGCGCGTTTTGATGAAGTTGAAAAAAGACGCTGAAGCCTATTTGGGTGAAGAAGTCACCGAAGCGGTCATTACCGTACCGGCTTATTTTAACGATTCACAACGTCAGGCGACAAAAGACGCCGGCCGTATTGCCGGTCTTGAAGTTAAGCGTATTATCAATGAACCGACTGCATCTGCATTGGCTTTCGGCATGGATAAGCCTAAAGGCGACACCAAAATTGCGGTGTATGACTTAGGCGGCGGTACATTTGATATTTCGATTATTGAAATCGCCGAAATTGAAGGCGAACACCAATTCGAAGTGTTATCGACCAACGGCGATACCTTCCTGGGCGGTGAAGATTTCGACTCAAGAATCATTGAATTTTTGGCCTCCGAATTTAAAACGGAAAGCGGCGTTGACGTGCATAACGATCCGTTAGCCTTGCAACGTTTGAAAGAAGCGGCGGAAAAAGCCAAGATCGAATTGTCTTCAAGCCAGCAAACCGATGTGAACCTGCCTTACATTACCGCAGATGCATCAGGCCCCAAGCATTTGAATGTCAAACTGACTCGCGCCAAGCTGGAATCCTTAGTTGAAGAACTGATTAACCGCACCAAAGGCCCATGCGAAATGGCGCTGAAAGACGCGAAGTTATCGGCAGCGGATATTAACGACGTGATTTTGGTCGGCGGTCAAACCCGTATGCCGAAAGTACAGGAAATGGTAAAAGCCATTTTCGGCAAAGAACCGCGTAAAGACGTTAACCCTGATGAAGCGGTTGCGTTGGGCGCGGCGATCCAAGCGGGCGTTCTGGGTGGTGAAGTTAAAGACGTGTTGCTGTTGGACGTTATCCCGTTATCGCTGGGTATCGAAACGATGGGCGGCGTGATGACCAAACTGATCGAGAAAAACACCACGATTCCGACCAATGCATCGCAGGTATTTTCTACGGCTGATGACAACCAAACGGCTGTGACTGTTCATGTATTACAAGGCGAACGTGAAGTCGCCGCGGCGAATAAATCGCTGGGGCGTTTTGACCTTGCCGATATTCCGCCTGCACCGCGCGGCGTTCCGCAAATTGAAGTCGCATTCGACATCGATGCCAACGGTATTTTGAACGTGTCGGCCAAAGACAAAGCGACCGGCAAGAAACAATCTATCGTCATCAAGGCATCCAGCGGTTTATCGGATGACGAAGTTGATCGCATGATTAAAGATGCCGAAGCGCATGCGGATGAAGACCGCAAGCTGACTCAACTAGTGTCGGCTCGCAACCATGCGGACGGCATGATTCACGCAACAGAAAAATCGCTGAAAGAACTCAGCGATCAAGTCGGCGCTGAGGAAAAAACTAGCATCGAACATGCGATTGAGGAACTGAAAGCTGCGGTTAAAGGCGACGACAAAGAGGCCATTGAAGCCAAAACTCATGACTTAACCGAGCTATCAGGTAAACTGGCGGAACGTGTTTACGCACAAAAGTCAGCGTCTGAAGGTGACGCGTCCAGCGCTCATGGTTCTTCAGAACACGCTACAGCCGATGACGGTGTTGTCGATGCCGAGTTTGAAGAAGTTAAAGACGACGATAAGAAGTAAAGTGCAAATTGGGGCATAACCTTATCCCCATATGCATTAACTTAAGGCGTAGAACCACAAAGAACACGAAGCTCGCGAAGAAAAAACTTCGTGTCCCTTCGTGTTCTTTTTGCGGTTTAATCAACATCGATTATTGATTGAACGTGCTGACTTTCCGATACCTATCGAGAGAGCCTCGCAGCCAATGAGTTTAGCAACGTCTCTTATCCTCTTCACAGGGTATCCGGGGCAATATCAGACAATGATAATCACCAAAATCCAACAATAGACTATTGAACCATGGCAAAAGAAGATTTTTACAAGCTTCTCGGTGTAGACAAAAACGCCAGTGATGCAGAAATTAAGAAAAGCTATCGCAGCAAGGCGATGAAGCATCATCCTGACCGGAATAAAGACAATCAGGTAGAAGCCGAGGCCAAGTTTAAGCAGATTAAAGAAGCTTACGAAATCTTATCCGACCCCAAGAAACGCTCCGCTTACGACCAGTTCGGCCATGCCGGAGTTGACGCTTCGATGGGCGGTGGACGCGGTGCAAGCGGTTTCGGCGGCTTTGGCGCGGGTGAAAGTTTCAGCGACATTTTCGGCGACATTTTCGGCGGCGGACGGCAACAGCAGCAACGTAGCAACGTGCAGCGAGGCTCGGATCTGCGCTACAACCTGGAATTATCGCTTGAGGAAGCCGTATTCGGCACCGACGCCAAAATCCGTGTGCCGGTGCTAGTTGCCTGCGGCGAATGTAGCGGTTCCGGCGCTAAAAAAGGTTCCAGCCCGGTTATCTGTTCGACTTGCCACGGTCACGGCCAAGTCAGGATGCAGCAGGGCTTCTTTTCGGTACAGCAAACCTGTCCCACCTGCCGAGGTTCTGGCAAGCAGATCAAAGATCCCTGCGGCTCATGTTACGGCCAAGGCCGGGTTCAGGAAAACAAAACCCTGTCCGCAAAAATTCCAGCAGGCGTCGATACCGGCGACCGCATCCGTCTGGCTGGCGAAGGCGAAGCCGGCGAATACGGCGGCCCAGCGGGCGACCTTTATGTCCAGGTTCAGGTAAAAGATCATGAGATTTTTACCCGTGACGGCGCGAATTTATATTGCGAAGTGCCGATCAGTTTCCCTACCGCCTGCTTGGGCGGCGAGTTGGAAGTGCCTACCTTGAACGGCAAAGTGCTGTTAAAAATCCCTGCCGAAACCCAAACAGGGAAATTGTTCAGGCTGCGCGGCAAAGGCGTCAAGCCGGTCAGAGGCGGAGCAATCGGCGATTTATTATGCAAGGTGCAGGTTGAAACGCCGGTGCATCTGACCAAAGAACAAAAAGCCTTGGTGCAGCAGCTCAGCGAATCCCTCTCCGGCAGCGGCAAACATCACAGCCCGCAAGAGTCTTCATGGACTGACGGCGTAAAAAGCTTTTTCGACAAACTTACAGGATAAATCATGATGCGTATTGCTGTAGTAGGTGCATCCGGTCGCATGGGCCTTTGCCTGATTAAAGCGGCGGCGCTGGCAAAAAATGCCGAATTGGCTGTGGCCGTGTCCCGTCCCGAGAGTCTCGCCATAGGCCGTGATGCTGGCGAACTGGCAGGCATCAGCGTGGTCGGCGTTAAAGTTGTCGATGACTTAGCATCCGTAGTCAATCAATTCGACGTGCTGATCGATTTTACCCGCCCCGATGCATCGATGGCCTTTATCGAAACCTGTCGGCAAGCCGGAAAAAAACTGGTCATCGGCACCACCGGTTACAGCGACGAGCAAAAAGCCATCATTACCGAAGCGGCTAAACACGTGGCGATAGTGATGGCGCCCAACATGAGCGTCGGCGTCAACCTGTCGCTTAAGTTGTTGGCTTTGGCCGCCAAAGTCATGGGCGATTACACCGACATTGAAGTCATCGAAGCCCATCACCGGCATAAAGTCGATGCGCCATCCGGCACCGCATTGCGCATGGGCGAAGTGATAGCCGATGCGTTGGGCCGGGATTTAAAAGACTGCGCTATTTACGGCAGAGAAGGCAACACCGGCGAACGGGACAGAAAAACCATCGGTTTTTCAACCATCAGAGCCGGAGACATCGTCGGCGAACACACCGTCATGTTCGCCGACGATGGCGAACGGGTAGAAATCACCCACAAAGCCACCAGCCGCATGACCTTCGCCAATGGCGCAGTCAGGGCAGCAGCTTGGCTGGCCGATAAGGATAGCGGTTTGTATGATATGCAGGATGTTTTGGGGCTTTCTTGAATGGCTAGGTCGGGTTAATGGACATTAATTCCCGATAACAGACTAATATCTTTTACTACATAACTGTGTAATGCTTGCTTCATTCATCGCCTATCAGCAGGGCCTTTCGGATAATGGTATGATCCTAACTCAAAAATCCTTCCCAATTTGATTCTAATGTCCATCAACCAAAGTCCCGAACAATTAGCAAGTCTATTACGCGAATTGTGCAAATTGCCCAAAGAAACTGAGTGGGTAGAATTCAAGCACAATAACGGCGATCCACAAATGATTGGCGAATATATTTCGGCATTGGCTAATTCCGCAGCATTGCTAGGTAAGCAATCAGCTTATTTGGTATGGGGGATGTCTGATGAGGATCACGCCCTACCGGGCACAAGCTTCAAGCCTTCTACAGCTCGTCATAAACAGCAGGAGCTAGAAAACTGGTTATTGCAAAAGATCAATCCGAAAATTCATTTCCAGTTTTTGGAATTTGATGCCAGTGATAAATCCTTTGTCATTTTAGAAATAGCTGCAGCTAACCATACTCCAGTGCAATTTGATGGCATAGAGTATATCCGTATAGGTTCCTACAAGAAAAAACTCAAAGATCATTCAGCTAAGGAGCGTGAATTATGGCGTACTTTTGATCGAGTATCGTTTGAACAACAAATGGCAGTGGAAAACCAAAGTAGCGAACAAGTTTTAAAGCTGCTGGATTACCCAGCTTTTTTTGAGCTGACCCAGCTACCTTTACCGGATAACAGAGCAGGTATCTTAAATGCGCTAGAGGTTAACCGATTGATTGTCAAAAGCGACAGCGGACTTTGGCATATTTCTAATTTGGGGGCGGTATTATTTGCCCGCCAGTTACCCGCTTTCCCACATCTAGAGCGCAAGGCGGTACGGGTGGTGCTGTACAAGGGCAATAACCGCGTTGAAACAATCCGCGAAATTTCCGGAATCAAAGGCTATGCTGCTGGCTTTGAGGGTTTAATTGGTTTTATCAATAACTTGCTTCCCGAGAATGAAGTGATCGGGCAGGCTTTACGTAAATCGGTTCCTATGTTCCCAGAACTGGCTATTCGCGAATTGGTGGCCAATGCCATTATCCATCAGGATTTTACCCTTACCGGCACAGGGCCTATGATTGAGATATTTGCTGATCGCATGGAAATCACCAACCCCGGAATTCCATTGGTGAAGCCCGAGCGTTTTCTCGACAGCCCGCCCCGAAGCCGTAATGAAATGCTGGCTTCTTTTCTGCGCTTAGTCGGCATCTGCGAAGAGCGTGGCAGCGGCATCGACAAAGTTGTTTTTCAAACTGAATTTTTCCAGCTACCCGCCCCAGCTTTTGAAGTCTCTCCTGAGCATACTATCGCTGTGTTATTTGGACATAAAGAATTTAAAGATATGGACAAGGAAGCTCGTATTCGAGCATGCTACTTACATTGTTGCTTGAAATATGTCAGTCGAGAACCAATGAACAACACCTCTTTAAGGGAGCGTTTAGGGGTAGAGGTAAAAAACAGCGCATTGGTTAGTCGGATTATCAAATTAGCTGTGGATGAACATATGATCCGCCCCTACGATCCAGCTGCCGGTACCAAGGCCATGCGTTATATTCCATTTTGGGCGTAGGAATTTGCTTGACCGTTGCTTGACTAAGAAGGGCATTAAAACAAGCAATACCCCGTTAATCATTGATATACAAGCAGAAATAAGAATGCATTTGCTTGACTAATGTTTGATTACCAAGTCCATCGCTCGCATAACTTAAAGGGCTAGCGCAGTGGCAGTGTAAATATACGATCACTTTTAACCAAAATTTTCAATTCGTCCGGGTTTAGGCCATAAATCAAAACCCACATTGATCACGTCAATACGCTGATCGAGAGAAAACAGCTGCGAGATTAGCCGAACATTGATGCAAGGGGCATCGCCTGGCTGATTGAATTGCATTTTTGAAGCTACGGTCAGCTTCGTCACAAAAAAAGGGAAGCTTAAAAAGCGCTGGCCGCCCTCGGTATCGCAAAAAACACGATAATAAGAAGCGGCCAGAAAGGCACAATACTATTGGAAATCCACCTTACACTCGACTTAATCTCAAAGCCGTAAGGTTTTGAATTATTTTTCTTGCAGTTTTGCGCTCAGCTGTCCAGAAAACTGACCGAAATACGTGCCCACTACAATAGAGATGGATATCAAGATCAGAGGGTTGTCCAATGATGCGCTCAACAAAACGTCTTTAGTCAATTTTTCAGGAGTTTGCAGCAGATATGCAAATGTAGACGAGTAACCCAGTACGCTGGCTGGTATTGTTGCCAATGCTGGAATATTAGCGGCAAGACACAGAACTAATACTGAACATGTTACCGTAATAGCAGCCCAAATCGGGAAGCCAAGTACTGCTGTTGATGGAATAGTAGTGAGTTCAAGAGCCGCTAACCAAGCCATAAAAACACCGAAGATTCCGCACACGATAGTGTTTTTTAAGGCTTCCTGATTGGCGCCCAGGAAAAAGTAAGCTGCCCATGCAATGGTTGCAGCCCATATAAGAAAGATGCCGCTAAGAGGCCCTACCGCCAAAAATGTAGCTAATCCAGCCAGACCGGCAATACTTAATGAAAGCGCTGTAAGATTATTCATAATATATTTCCAAAATACACCTCACTTATTGTTCTGTTAGATTCCGTATTGAGGTGGTTCTACGAAACTTAACACTTGGCCTGTGTGTTACATGGAAAAGAAAGTCTCGCCACCCGGCTTTAGAGCCAGATGGCTTAACGCATTACCCTTCCAGAGTCGCCAGTCGTGCCGCAAGAATCTCTTCTAACGACTCTAATGCTTTAGTGAAGCCCTCGATACCTTCTGCCAATTTTTCAGAAGCCATGCGGTTTGCTGCATGCATACGATCAAAAGTCGCTTTATCAATGGATATTTTTTCAATTGATGCGTTGGCTGCATTCTTAGGATCCAGCTTACGTACCAGTTCACCTTCGGTAGACTGAAGTTCAGCTAACAGGGATGGCGCAATAGTCAATAAATCGCAACCGGCCAATTCAACAATCTCGCCCACATTACGGAAGCTGGCGCCCATAACTTCAGTTTTATAGCCGAATTTTTTATAGTAATTGTAGACTTCAGTAACCGACAGTACGCCTGGATCTTCAGCTGGCGCATATGAATCACGACCGGTATCTTTTTTATACCAATCCAGGATACGTCCAACAAAAGGTGAAATCAGCGTGATTCCGTTTTCAGCACAGGCGATTGCTTGATGCAGACCAAATAACAAAGTCAGGTTAGTGTGTATGCCTTCTTTCTCAAGAATGGCAGCAGCTTGGATACCTTCCCAAGTCGCAGCGATTTTAATCAGAATCCTTTCGCGCGAAACGCCTTGCGCTTCGTACATCGCAATCAGTTCACGGCCTACGCGAACGCTGGCATCTGTATCAAATGAAAGGCGTGCATCTACTTCAGTAGAAACCCGTCCTGGAATAACTTCAAGTATCTTACGTCCGAAAGAAACAGCTAAGCGCTCAAAAGCAAGAGTAGCCACTTGTGCAGCAGATGCATCTTTACCTAAAGTCGCTCTGGCGCCTTTCAAAGTATCATCGACAATGCCTTGATATTGCGGCATTTGAGCTGCTGCAGTGATCAATGAAGGATTGGTCGTCGCATCGCGCGGCTTGAAAGTTTCAATCGCTTGAATATCACCTGTATCGGCAACCACCACGGTCATTTCTCTCAGTTGTTCAAGTAAAGTCTTTGCCATTAGGGGGCTCCTTTTTATTTTAAAAATTAAAAATCAGGATATATGCTCGTCGCTTCCAAATACATTCAGAATTTACGCACATAACATCCAACTATAATTGCAGGAATAGGATTATACAGTGAACGGCAGGAATTCATCATCAAAAAGCAAAGTCCTCAACTCTAAGATCAGAGCGATTACTTTTGAAAAGTCTTGTTTCTCAGAACTCCCGAGATTACACCCATTTGGCGGGAAGCCATGTACGATAACGCCTACGCTTCATTTCACACAACTTAACGACGTATCACTGTTAAGCTGGAGATCTCAAATGGAGACCTCCAGCTCACGCTCAACCACAAGACAGCCAATACTTTAACAGATGCCGCTCAAGCAAATCACGCTTTTTCCAGGTTTGCTTTTGCAGAAATATTTTGTCTAGTCATATACTTAGAGACGCCGCTTGCAGCAGGAGATGCTGCCTTCTTTTCCATATATTTGGCAACTCCGCTTGTTTTAGGCATTTTCTTTGCCGTCATCGACTCTCTTTCCAAGTACTTTGCAACTTTACTTACAATTGGAGCTTCCTTTGCTTGAATCGACTGTCTTGCTACGTACTTTGCAACGCCACTTAAAACAGGCGCTTCTTTTGTGGATACAATTTGTTTGGCCACATATCTGGCAACACCGCTAACAGGTGGCTTTTCTTTTTCTAGAATTGCCAGCTCTTCCAAATATCTAGCTACTCCAGTTGCTGCAGTAGCAGCCACTGCTTTTTCCTGTGCTTTTTGCATCTCTTTTTCTCTCGCCAACAGCAGTTCTTTTTCTTTTTCTTTTTCTTGCTTATTTGCAAGTAAACGCTGTTCTTCCAGATACCTTGCAACAATCGCGGCGGCGGCGGCCTTTCTTGCGGCAATAGACTCGTCTTCAAGGTATTTGCCGACCCCAGTAGCTGCCGCTGTATTTCTGGCAGATATAGCTTGCTTCATTAGATACTTAGAAACACTACTGATAACCGGTGTCTTCGCTTGTTGTTCAACATATTTGGCAACGCTGCTTGCTGGGAGGGCTTTTCTTGCAACGACATCATGCTTTAACATGTATTTGGCAACACCGCTTATTTTCGGCGTCTTTTTTGCGAATATAGCTTGTCTTGCCATATACTTGGAGACACTACTTACGGGGGACTGATCCAGCTTTTCCAAATACTTGGCAACACTGGATGCTCTTTCTTGCTGGCTTGCAAGTCCCTGGTCAACGCCTGCCGTCAACACTTCTTCACGATCACCCAAAGAACCTGCAACCTCATTGACTGCCGACACCTCTTCCAGGTTTTCCAGATACCTTGCAACTCCGCTTTGCCCCTGTCTTTTCATATACCTAGCAACTCCGGTTAATCCAGCCGGAGTACTCGAATATGTAAGAGGGCGAATGGCTCTAGTTTCAGCCTGCTTTTTGGAACCAAACAGCCCAGACACTAAATCGATCAAGTAATTTTGATCCACTTATCACCCCCGGTCGCGCATGTACTTTTCAACGCCGGTTCCCGCTTTTGCTGATTGTTCTTTTACTGATTTAGCCTGCCTTTCAAGGTACTTTTCAACGCTGCTTGTCGCCGATGAGCCTTTTACCGATACAACTTGGCTTTCCAAGTATCTGGCAACACCAGTTACTGCACCCATATTATGTTTTCTCAGGTATCGAGCAACACCGGAAAGACCGCCAGGTTGGACGGAATAGGCGCGCGAACCGCTAGCTTTTTGTTCGCGTTTAGTAAAAAAGAGATACCCTGCCACGGCAAAAGCAACCAACCCCAGCAAATAAGTCATCATTGACTCTTCTTCAGCTTTTACCGACCCGCTTACTACCGCTGCATCGCTTGTCGCAGCCGTCGACGATGTTACGGTAGACTTGCTTGGCTTATAATCAGCATCCTTATATAAAACCTTTGGCTCAAAATCTGCCGCTGGATATTTTGAATCCGTTACAGTCGACTCAACAGACTTGGCCTGCTTAGCAGGTGCTGACGCAGACTTGCTGCTGTCAATATCCTGATAAATTACTTTTGGCTTGAAATCTGAAGCCGGATATTCTGTTTCTGCCCCTGCTATGGGACTGGCTAATAACAGCGTAGCAACTAAACCATTCGTCAAATTATTTATTTTCACGTGTGAATCCCCCTCTGTGCGTTGTTTTTAGAGTAGCCATATCTGCGTTATGCATGTAACCCAAAAGATGTTTTTTATCAATTAGCAATAACTGCCGCAAATATGGCCTTTAAAATTAAAGTACCGCTTCTACGTTTTTGACAACGTTTTCAACAGTAAAGCCGAAGTGTTTCATCAACACGCCGCCAGGTGCAGATTCGCCGAAAGTATCGATACCGACAACTGCGCCTTCTAAACCAACATATTTACGCCAAAAATCAGTAATACCTGTTTCAATGCCATCAACAAATGTATTTGACCGTCAAGACCAAGCTTATAAAGATAGCGTATTAACACCAGGTGTAAAACGTGTTGCGATTGAAGCAG
>JANYKK010000371.1 GCA_025361585.1 Methylobacter sp.
AAATCCCAGGTATAAATGCCGCTGTCATGGCCGTCGCTAAATACCGGGGCTATCGCATAATTGCCTATCGGTTTGATCTCCTTGATGGTGACATCTTCCTTGCCGACCTGTAGGACTTCCTGTCCGGGCGCGTGGCCCACCGCTTCCGCCGAAGGCGTATAAACGCGCAGATATTCGCATGGCAATTTAAACACGCTGCCGTCGTCGAAGCTGATTTCCACAATGTTGGAAACCTGATGCAGCTTGATTTCCGTCGGGTGCGTGTTGGTGGGTTTTGCGGTTAGGCGCATGGCTTATAAAATTTCAGTAGGGTACGCTGTGCGTACCATTGGATGCCGGAAGGTAGGTACAGCGTACCCTACAAGATATAACGGCTCAAATCCTCGTCTTCGACAAACTCGGCCAAATGAGCATTAACATAAGCGGCATCGATAACAATGTTGTCACCCATGAGGTCAGGGGCGTTATAGGAAATATCCTCCAGCAGCCGCTCCAGAACCGTGTGCAATCTTCTTGCGCCAATATTTTCGGTGGTTTCGTTGACCTGCCAGCCGAATTCGGCAATACGCTTGATGCCGTCTTCAGAAAACGACAGCGATACGCCTTCGGTGCCCAGTAGCGCGGTATATTGCTCGGTTAAGGAGGCATTAGGTTCGGTCAGGATGCGTACAAAATCATCGGCCGACAGCGCGTCCAGCTCGACGCGGATAGGGAAGCGGCCTTGCAGTTCGGGGATCAAATCCGACGGTTTGGTCAAGTGGAACGCACCCGAGGCAATAAACAAAATATGGTCGGTTTTGATCGAGCCGTACTTGGTGCTGACCGTGGTGCCTTCAACCAAAGGCAACAAATCCCGTTGTACGCCTTCACGGGAAACTTCGCCGCCGCCCAACTCGGAACGTTTGCAGATTTTGTCGATCTCGTCCAGGAACACGATGCCGTTTTGCTCGACGGATTCCACCGCACGCAAACGGATGTCATCTTCATTGACCAGCTTGGAGGCTTCCTCGTCCTGTAAAACCTTCAGGGCTTTTTTGATTTTCATCTTGCGGGAGCGGGTTTTGCCCGAACCCAGATTCTGGAACATGCCTTGCAGTTGGCTGGTCATCTCTTCCATGCCGGGAGGCGCCATGATTTCAACGCCCATCGGTGCCAGATGCACGTCAATTTCAATTTCCTTGTCGTCCAGATCGCCCTCGCGCAATTTCTTGCGCATTTTTTGCCGGGTCGACTCTTCCGTCCCGGACAGCATGCCTCCATCCGCCCGGGGCAGCAGAATATCCAGTATCCGGTCTTCGGCCGCATCGAAAGCTTTGTTTTCGACCTTGTCCATTTCCGTCGTGCGGGTCATTTTGACCGCAGTATCGACCAAGTCGCGGACGATGGACTCGACATCGCGGCCGACGTAGCCGACTTCAGTAAATTTGGTGGCTTCGATTTTAATGAAAGGCGCATTGGCCAGACGTGCCAAGCGACGGGCGATTTCAGTCTTGCCGACGCCGGTAGGGCCGATCATTAAAATATTTTTCGGGGTGATTTCTTCACGCAGGGCAGGGTCGACCTGCTGGCGACGCCAGCGGTTGCGTAGCGCAATGGCGACGGAGCGTTTTGCATTGGCTTGGCCGACAATATGCTTGTCCAGTTCGCTTACGATTTCTTTGGGGGGCATTTGGGTCATTCGTTTACTCGTTAGGTTCAGCGTCGAGTTCTTCAATACGCAAATTGTGGTTGGTATAAATGCAAATATCGGCGGCGATGTTTAGAGACCTTTCGACAATTTCGCGAGCGCTAAGTTCGGTGTTTTCAAGCAATGCACGCGCGGCAGCCTGGGCAAAAGCGCCGCCTGAGCCGATCGCCATCAAGTCGAATTCAGGTTCGATCACATCGCCGGTGCCGGAAATAATCAGCGACGTTTTTGCATCGGCAATGGTCAGCAATGCTTCAAGTTTGCGCAGGGCGCGGTCGGTGCGCCAGTCTTTCGCCATTTCCACGGCGGCGCGGGTCAAATTGCCGCGATGTTTTTCCAGCTTGCCCTCAAAATGCTCGAATAAAGTGAACGCATCCGCAGTCGCACCGGCAAACCCGGCGATGACTTTGTCATGATATAAACGGCGCACTTTGCGGGCATTGCCTTTCATGACCGTGTTGCCCAAGGTGACTTGGCCATCGCCGCCGATCACAACCTTGTCGCCCCGGCGAACGGAAAGTATCGTTGTTCCTCTAAAACTCACGTTAACATCCTAAAATTACTAATATATAGCGCTAATTTTACATGGTCTGAATTTATAATGTGCGAAAAAATAAAGGTAGGGTCATAATTAACGCACTGGTTTCGGTTTAGTTTAGGTTCAGATAAATATGCTACGCTGGGCAAAATAGTCAGAAGAGGGCATTCCAATGGACGCGCTAACTCAAATATCAACAACTCTGGCATTATCGATGGGGCTGGCGTGGGCCAGCGGCATTAACCTGTATGCGACCCTGTTCACGCTGGGCTACCTTGCCAATACCGGCAATATCGATTTGCCGCCGGATTTAGAGATCGTCGCCAACCCGATGGTCATGGGGGCGGCAGGCCTGATGTATCTTATCGAATTTCTTGCCGATAAAGTGCCGGGCGTAGACACCGGCTGGGACGCCATCCACACGTTCATCCGCATCCCGGCAGGGGCCATGCTCGCGGCCGGAGCGGTTGGCGACTTAAACCCTACGGTTGAATTGGCCGCAGCGATCCTGGGCGGCAGCTTGGCGGCAGGCTCCCATGCAACCAAAGCCGGTAGCCGGGTGCTGATCAACACCTCGCCGGAACCTTTTAGCAACTGGATTGCCTCGATTGGCGAGGACGTTGTTGTGATAACCGGCGTCTGGGCCTGCATCAATCATCCGATAGTGTTTTTAATCGCACTGGCGGGCTTTATCCTGCTGATGATCTGGCTGCTGCCGCGAATATGGGTTGGCATTAAAAAAGTATTCGGTTTTATTCTCAACCTGTTCGGCAAAGGAAAAGCCCCGGCCAGCCAAACCCCGCCCCAGTAAAAACATTATTTATTGACTGTCGGCACGTAATCGAGTCTAATGGCGCTCTTTTGTAGTTCCGCCCAGGTAGCTCAGTCGGTAGAGCAGAGGACTGAAAATCCTCGTGTCGACGGTTCGATTCCGCCCCTGGGCACCATGAATTCCAAAGGCTCCGACATTTCGGGGCCTTTTTTATGTCTGCCGTTTGGACGAGCGCGGATT
>JANYKK010000375.1 GCA_025361585.1 Methylobacter sp.
TGCAAAGCGTTTGGTCCGAACTCAGCTACAAGATGCAAGCTTTGCGTGATAACCCGGAATGCGCGCTGCAACAGTTCGAGCGTATCGCCGATGATGAAGATCCGGGCTTGAATGTCGAACTGACCTTCGACGTCAACGACGACGTGACGGCGCTGTTTAAAAGTGCAATAAGACCGAAAGTCGCTATACTTCGTGAGCAGGGTGTAAACGGCCATGTGGAAATGGCGGCGGCATTTGACCGCGCCGGGTTTGCCAGCATCGACGTGCACATGAGCGATATTATTCATGGCCGGGTGAGCTTGGCAGATTTCACCGGTTTGGTTGCTTGCGGCGGTTTTTCCTATGGCGACGTCCTTGGCGCAGGCGGTGGCTGGGCAAAATCGATCTTGTTCAACCCGCGTTGCCGCGATGAATTTGCCGCATTCTTCCAACGCCCCGATACCTTCGGTTTAGGCATTTGCAACGGTTGCCAGATGATGTCGGGATTAAAAGACATCATCCCCGGAGCGGAACATTGGCCGCGTTTTATGCGTAACAACTCGGAACAGTTCGAAGCGCGGGTGGCGCTGGTTGAAGTGCAAAAGTCGCCATCAATCCTGTTTGCCGGTATGGAAGGCTCCAGAATGCCGGTCGCTATTGCCCATGGCGAAGGCCGCGCGGAATTTGCCGTGGATCCGGCAGTTGCGCTGGAAGCGGGCGCGGTGGCCTTGTGTTACGTCGATAATTACGGCGAATTGACCACGGAATTTCCGGCTAACCCCAATGGATCACCGTTCGGGATTACCGGACTGACCACGACGGACGGGCGCTTTACCATTATGATGCCGCACCCCGAGCGCTGTTTCCGGGCGGTACAAAATTCATGGCGCCCGGATGATTGGCAAGAGTATGGCGCATGGATGCGGCTATTCAGAAATGCCCGGGTCTGGGTGGGCTAGAATGCCTTCAACCAGTCTAAAGGCGCAATAAAATGGTCAGGCTCAGGCATAGTGTGATAAATATAATCAAACCCTGATAATAAAAGCTTATAGGTTGTAGATTATGGACAAGGCCAACATGACGAAAAATAATAATCGTAGGGTTTCTTTTCGAATTTACGAACAAGTTAATCTGTTTTACAAAAAAATAGATGAAAATCGGTTGACCGAACCGTATCCTGCTTTCGATAATGTTTTGAATGACTTTTTATTGCCCACTGAGGTATCTCAAAATCCTACACCAAGGCCGGATAAAGACCTGCCGGAAGACATGCAATTTAACGAAGATGACTCACTTAACGTAAACATCAGTGCCAGCGGCATGGCTTTTACTTGCGATGACGCCTTTAAAGAAGGCGATTATCTGGTCATCAGACTGTTGCTGTTATCCAGCTTGGCCTCCATCGTGGCTTACTGCAAGGTTGTTTATTGCAAAACCACTAATCCATATGAAACTCACCATCCTTATCTAGTTGGCGCGCATTTCGTCAGTTTGAAAGATCAGGATCAGGAGTTGTTGAGCAAGCATGTGGATAAAAAGAAAATGCAACAAACCGTGGTTAAAGGATTTATCCTGGCCGCTGTCCTTACGGTTATCGCCATGCCTGATGTGGTATTCGGCTTATTGTTCGAACTGTTACACCATCTGCTTGAGCTATTCCTTGAGTTCTGCCATCTAGCCTTTGAGTTTATCGAGATAAATCTTGATAAACTCATCGAGCATCTTTTTGAAACCGACCTGCATCAAACTCAGGTTATTGTCTTTTATATCATTGCGTCTTTTGTCTTTTATGGGCTCTATCGGCTGTTCCGGGCAGTGCCGCCTTTTTGTAGGCGGTGTAAGAAAAACACGGTCGCTTATTGGTCGCGTAAGAAAGCGAGTCTGTTGTTTTATTGGCGGGAGCAATCGTTGTTCAATAAAATAAAGCTGGTTGCGATTGGCGTGGCGGCCATCACTGGCTACATTTTTTTTGGTATGTAGCTCTGGATTATTCAACCGACTAAAACCAGTATCAAGATTTGAAAAATGAGTGCGTTAATCTACAATCACGGCGGGCTTACAAAAAAACAAATATGACTATAAATACGTTATACAAGAAGGAAGCCGCCCGTATTCTGATTGTGGATGACGAACCGGTAAACCTGAAACTGCTGGATAAAATGTTGTCCGCCCAAGGCTACACCAATCTGGTATTGGTGCAGGATCCAAGGCAGGTGCTGGAGGTTTACCTGCAACAACGCACCGACCTGATTTTACTGGACATCAATATGCCGCATTTGGATGGTTTTGGCGTGATGGAACAGCTAAAAGCGCTTGACGATCCGCTGCTTCCGCCGGTGGTGATCCTCACCGCACAGCATGCTCAGGATTTTTTGTTACGCGCACTCAATGGCGGTGCACGGGATTTTATTACCAAGCCGTTTGATCGCAACGAACTGCTGGCGCGGGTACGCAACATGCTTGATGCACAATTGGCCCATCGCCTGGTTTATGACCAGAAAGACGTACTCAATGAAATGGTGCAGATACGTACCGATGAGCTGCGCCGCACCCGGTTACAAGTCGTACAGCGTCTTGGTCGCGCCGCAGAATATCGCGATAATGAAACCGGCAATCACATTCTGCGCATGAGCCACATCGCGGCCTTGTTGGCAAAATCCATCGGCTGGAATGAGGATGATTGCGAATTAATGCTGCACGCCAGCCCGATGCACGACATCGGCAAGATCGGCGTCCCGGATCATATTCTGCTTAAGCCCGGCAAATTCGAACCTGAAGAATGGGAAATCATGAAGACCCATGCCGTCATCGGTGCCAATATTCTCGATGGCGATGAATCCGATTTAATGCAGTGGGCTAGTGAAATTGCGCTAACTCATCACGAGAAATGGGACGGAAGCGGCTATCCCCAAGGTTTGGTTGGCGAGGCTATTCCGTTAACCGGGCGTATTGCGGCATTGGCTGATGTATTCGATGCTTTGACTTCGGCGCGGCCCTACAAAAAGGCGTGGACGGTTGAGGCGGCCGTTGACCTGATCAGGGAAAATCGCGGTACCCATTTTGATCCCGATTTGGTCGATGTGTTTTTGATACAACTACCGGAAATCCTTAATATTCGAGAGCGGTTTTCCGAGCCTGAGGGTTGATGTGATTAATCTGATCCAATCCCTAAAAGAGAACGTTCTGTTCACTCAGGCCATACTCGATAATGTAATTGACGGCATTATTACCATCGATAACAGGGGCATTGTTCAATCGTTTAATCGGGCTGGCGAAACTATCTTCGGTTATACGGCGGATGAAATTATCGGTAAGAACGTCAATATGTTAATGCCCGAGCCGTACCACAGCGAACACGATGGTTATCTCGAAAATTATCATGCGACCGGCATACAGCGCATTATCGGCATTGGCCGTGAGGTGGAAGGACGGCGCAAGGACGGTAGCGTTTTCCCGATGGATCTCGCCGTGTCGCGGAGTACTCACAATGGACAGCCGTTGTTTATTGGCTTGGCGCGCGACATCACCGAACGAAAACGGATGGAGCTGATGAAGGCCGAGTTCGTCTCCACCGTGAGTCACGAACTGCGTACCCCGCTCACCTCTATTACCGGCGCGTTGGGTTTGGTTATCGGCGGCGCTTTGGGGGAATTGCCGGAGCAGGCGAAAATGATGCTCGATATTGCCTATAAGAATAGCAAGCGCTTGGCCTTGCTGATCAACGATTTGCTGGATATGGAAAAACTTGCGGCCGGCAAAATGCATCTCGATTTACAAACGCAACCGTTGATGCCGCTGGTGGAACAAACGATAGAGGATGTCCGCCCCTACGGCGAGCAATACCAGGTGAACTTCACATTAACCGAACGAGCCGATGATATACAGGTGCGGGTTGATAGTGGACGGCTGCAACAGGTATTAACCAATTTTCTGTCCAATGCAGCCAAGTTTTCCCCTCCCTGCGCCCAAGTCGAAGTTGCCGTGCGGCAACACAAAAATGTGGTTCAAGTCGAAGTTATCGACCACGGTTCCGGCATTTCCGCTGAATTTAGCAGTCGCATCTTCCAGAAATTCTCCCAGGCGGATTCATCGGATACCCGGCAAAAAGGCGGCACGGGGCTGGGTCTGTCCATCAGCAAAGAACTTATCGAGCGCATGAACGGGCTGATAGGCTTCGATTCTGGGGAAGGCCGGGGTGCGCGTTTTCACTTCCAACTGCCGGTTTGTCAGACACAGGAAATTACGCAACAACCCGTCACATCCACTCTGGGAATGCCGCGCTTGCTGGTAGTGGAGGATGACCCTGATGTTGCGGCACTGTTGTCGATGCTGCTGCACCGCGTTGGCTACCAAGTGGATGTGGCCGTCAACGGAGAAGTCGCTCTTGGTTACCTTGCCCATAGCGAATACGCAGCGATGATCTTGGGTTTGATGTTGGCGGGTCAAGGTGGCGGCGCGCTCATTCGCCGGATTCGCAGCCAAACAGAGGCTGAGGCGTTGCCTATCATCGTGGTGTCGGCTTTTACCGAGGACGGCAGACTTGTTATCAATAGTGAATTCAATGTTATCGATTGGATCGAAAAACCGTTTGAGGAATCGCGATTAACCGCTGCAGTGCGCCGCGCCCTGCCGACGGCTACACGGATGCAGGAGGTAGATCAATGCAAGGAGCAATTGCCGACACAGTTGGCTTGCAAACCTCGGGTATTGCATGTAGAAGATGATGCCGACCTGCATCAGATTGTCGCGACCATCGGCCGCGATGTCGCCGATTTTGATGTCGCCAATAATCTGGCCGAAGCGCGTGCCAATTTGGCATTGGAGCGTTACAGTCTGGTGGTGCTGGATATTGGCCTGCCCGACGGTTGGGGCTGGGAACTGTTGTCCGATTTGAAACGGCTGAGTCCAGAGCCTCCGGTGATTGTGCTGTCCGGTTCCGAAATGAGTCAACAGCAACAAGACAGCCTGCAGTCAGCGTTGCTCAAGACGCGTATTCCCAATCAAGATTTACTGGACACTCTCAAACAGCTGCTCGCCGCCAATGCTGTGGATAAAGGAAAAGCAATGTTATGAGCCTGCAACGCATACTTTACGTGGAAGACGAACCGGACATTCAGGCTGTGGCTAAACTGGCGCTGGAAATGGTCGGCGGCTACCAAGTGATGATCTGTAGCAGTGGACAGGAAGCTTTGGACAAAGTCGGCGGTTATGCACCGGATTTAATTCTGCTGGATGTGATGATGCCGGGCATGGATGGGCTGACTACGCTGCAAAACCTGCGTACCGATCCTGCTACAGCAATGATTCCGGTGATTTTTCTTACCGCAAAGGTGCAGCCGTCGGAAGTCATGCAGTATCAAGCCTTGGGAGCGCTGAACGTTATCGCAAAACCCTTCGATCCGATGACGCTGGCTGCCCAGGTGGCGGCCTGTTGGGATAGCAATGCATGACTGATTCTGCCGATTTC
>JANYKK010000385.1 GCA_025361585.1 Methylobacter sp.
CACCAACGCATCCTGCCCGGCTATCAGCTGTTCGATGACTTCCTGTTGTTGGCCTCTAAATTTGTCATAGCCGAAAACGGCTTTGAGGACTTCGATTGGTTTGTTGTGCATAAATTCTTTTTATTAATTGGGTAGGCCAGAATAAGGCCATCCAAGTCTGTTCTGGGTTGCGCGTAGCGCGAGGTGGTGTTTCGGCTTACATGGCTATCGCTTCGCAGCTGCCTTATAAACAGCATTACGTTCACGCTTGCCAATAGCCACTACAACAACGACCAGTTCAGCATCTCTCACTTCGTACACCAGCCGATAACCCATATTGCGGAGTTTGATTTTGTATCGGTTTTTTTGCCCCGAGAGTTTTGAGGCCGGGACATGCGGATTGGCGAGTCGTTCTTCCAGCTTATTTTTGAATTGCTCCCGCACGGTATTATCAAGTGCGCGCCATTCTTTAAGCGCATCTTCCTTGAAAGTAAGGCTGTAAGCCATAAGTATAAAGTCCCGTGCGCTTATAAGTCGGACAAATTGACTTTGATTTCCGCTTGATTTTCGCGTGCGTCAGCTATGGCGTTAAGCTCCATATCTTCCAGTTTTTCCAGTAAGGCTTCATAGGCTTTGGCGGGGATGCAATAAAAAGCGGGTTCATTGCGGTTCAGAATGGCAACCGGAAAGCCTTCGCCCGCTGCTACCGTACCCATGGGATTCTTTTTCAATTCGGAAACGCTGGCGGAGGTTTCCGCTAAAATGATGTGTGTCATGATTGACTCAAAAGCTGTTAATGGTACCCATACTAGTACGTTTCCAGGTATCGTTCAATCTAAATTACTTGATCAAAGTTGATGGCTCCGAAAGCTTTTACAACAGTACGGCAGAAAAAATGTTGGGGATAAGCGGTATGTTTAATCTACTCGACTAAAACAAACCAATGTAGTACGTTAGAGTATGTTGAATGTAAATTCCACGACACCCGAAATAAGCACACAGGAGTACAAGCATGGTTGATTTATCTTTAAAACCCGATGGACGGACACTGGCTTATTTTGGACTGCTCAAGCCCGCCGAACAAAAGCTACTGGATGCCTGCCGAAGTGGCGAAATTGCAGTTATTTCAGAACAGCGACCCAATCAAGGAGATGACAATAATATTATTGTACGTGCAACCTTTTTGCGCTTTCTCGCGCTGGGCGGTGACGAACACGCTCCGGTTCATGAAAAGGGTGTTCTGCTATATGGCGCTTGGGTGGACGATGCACTGGATCTTGAGGGCGCGACCCTACCGCATAGCCTAGTGCTGACTAATTGTCGTTTCAGTAGTACGCCTATCCTGAGTGATAGCCATGTTCGCGGTTGTGTGAGCCTTAATGGTTGCCACGTTAAGGGCTTAAAGGCTGAGCGTATGGTATGTACTAAGAGTGTTTTCCTTAATGATGGCTTTATCGCCATTGGCACAGTTCATTTGCCAGGTACGCAGATTGGGGGCACTCTAAAATGTGATGGCGGTAAGTTTGATGGCATGAGCGGTGATGCCTTGTCATGTGAGCATGCGGTAATTAAAGGCGGCGTTTTCTTAAATAACTTCACTGCTACTGGAACAGTTCGCTTAATGGAAGCACAAATTGAAGGCTCTTTAGAATGCAGGGGAGCCAAGTTTAATGGGTCTAGTTCTGGTGGTCAGAATGATAGTGCTTTGACTTGTGAGAATGCGGTAATTAAGGGTAATGTCTTTCTGAATGATAGCATCTCTACTGGCGAAGTTTGCTTATCGGCAATGCAAATTGACGGTAGTTTAGAATGTGTTGGCGCAACGTTTGACTGCGGCACAAATAAAGCTGCATTGCGGGCGGAAGGCATGAGGGTGACAGGTGCGTTTATGTTTTATGATTTGAAATCGGTTAAGGGAACGATCCATCTACCAGCTGTTAAAGTAGGGAGTTTGATTGATGATGCCATGCTTTGGTCTAATGGGCAACTGATTTTGGATGGTTTTGTTTATGATAGGCTGGCTGGACAAAAAACCCCCATGGATGCGAAAACTCGGCTGAAATGGCTGGATAAACAATACCCATCTCAGGCTGGATTGGAAGGCGGTGGAAAAGATTTTAAACCACAACCTTGGCGACAATTGCAAAAAGTATTTCGTGAAATGGGGTGTATGGAGGAAGCACGACAAGTGGCGATTGCTTTTGAAGATCGGCTACGCGAAGCTAACTTGATCGGACAAACACCAGAAGATTGGTGCAAAGCGACTGCATGGGCATACCGAAAAATCAGTCGTGGTTTCCACTGGTTGTTTGGCTGGTTCATAGGTTATGGTTATCGTCCACTTGGATTGCTCATCAAAATGCTTGTTGTCTGGCTGATTTGCGGGGCGTTTTATTGGTACGCGGCGCTCTATGGCGATAATGGCAATGGCGTATTTGCCCCCAGCAATCCGGCGGTATTTCAAAATCCTGAGTATGCCGCCTGTGTACCGGAGAGCTGTGCAGCTAAAGTGGAAAAGATAAAATCAGTCTACGCAACACTTCATGAAATATTACCTCCAAACAATCTGTTGGTGTTTCAAAATACTGAATATGCCTCTTGCGTACCTGATAGCGATGCAGCAAAGGCGGAAAAGACAAAATTAGCTAATGCCGTACCGCCACCGGTTCAAGGTGCTGGTAACTGGTATCTGTGTTCAAAACTGCGTGAGGAATACACGGGTTTTAGTCCCTTGGCGTATTCGATGGATTTGATTTTGCCACTGGTTGATTTACAGCAAGAACACGATTGGGCACCGATGACTCCAACACCCAAAAACACATGGATTGATGAGTTGAAGGCGCACAGCCTTAAGCATGTGACGAGGCTTATAGTGTGGTTTGAAATCCTGTTTGGCTGGATGTCCAGTTTATTGCTGGTGGCTGTGGTTTCTGGACTGACCAAAAGGCGGGAAGAATAACGGGGAAAAGGGCAGGCCGTATTCTTTACGTACCTTGCATTGTTGATGTAAAACAAAAGAGGTCATTTGAAAATACAGACCTGAAATACCAAGACAACCTATTAAACTATTAAAACCACCTTGTAAAATTTGGCTTGAAAACAATGAGATTTTCGAAATCACGGAAAGTGATTTACAGCAATGGCGTAATTTGAAACCCTTCTGACCATTAAACTGAACTTAGGCGACCTATGAAATTCACATGGGATGAAAACAAAAACCAGCTGAATATTCGTAAGCACGGTATTGATTTTGCCGATGCTGCTTATGTGTTTTCCGACCCTTTTGCTTTAAGCATACCGGACGATGAGCATTCGGAAACGGAAGAGCGTTGGCTGCTATTAGGCAAAAATTTGAATGAACAAATGCTGTTAGTTGTTCACACCTTTCGATATGATGACGTTATTAGAATTATTTCCGCCAGAAAAGCAACGGCTACCGAGACAGTAACTTATATGAAGAGGCTTACAAAATGAAAGAAGAATATGATTTTTCTAATGCCGAACAAGGTAAATTTTATGTGCCTGTTGAAGACATTCAATTACCTATTTATTTAGATAAGGATGTTGTTCAGTACCTTAATGAAAAATGCCTGACTACGCAGGAAGATTTGCAACTATTGGTTAATGATTTATTACGTAAAGACATTGAAATTGCCAAGCGAGTGGTCTCGTAGAAATAGCTTTGGCCGGAACGTCTGATCTAAGCTACTGTTTTTGCGCGTCAAAATTTGGTTTATTCTCCTCACCCCAGCCATCTCGGCAACAGCTCCTGTATCCAGGCAGTCGTCCATCGGGAGAGGGAGCGTTTACAACGGCTCAAACAAAGCCGTCAAATCCTCCGCAGTCAATTTCAACGATTCCTCTTTAGCTCCACCCTTATAAATGCCTTCGGCCAAGGCGCGCTTTTTATCCTGCATCGCGATAATCTTTTCTTCCACGGTATTTTCGGTAATCAGTTTGTAGATGAATACCGGCTTGTCTTGGCCGATGCGATGGGCGCGGTCTGCGGCTTGGCTTTCTGCGGCGGGATTCCACCACGGATCGTAAATAATCACGGTATCGGCTTCGGTAAGGTTTAGGCCTACTCCGCCTGCTTTTAGGCTGATCAGGAACACATTCACTTTGCCGCTTTTAAACAGTTCGATGGCTTCATCGCGGTTGCGGGTTTGGCCGGTCAGTTTGGCGTAGCCGATTTTTCGGGTGGTTAATTCGCTTTCAATCAGCGCAATCATGCGAGTGAATTGCGAGAACACCAAGATGCGGCGGCCTTCTTCGAGCTGTTCCGGCAATAGCTCCATCAGCAGGTCGAGTTTGGCGGATTCCTGCACTTTTTGCGCTTCTATTAGCGGCAGGGTGCGAGGGTCGCAACAGGTTTGGCGCAGTTTAAGCAGGGCATCCAGGATAGTGATGTGGCTGCGCGACAGGCCTTTTTCGGCGATTGCGTCGCGGACTTTTTTCTCCATGGTCAGGCGGATGCTTTCATATAACGTGGCCTGTTTAGGATACAGCGGCACGGAGCGGATGATCTCGGTTTTGGGCGGCAGTTCGGTAGCAACGTCGTGTTTGGTGCGGCGCAGCATAAACGGCGCAACCCGGAGCGACAGCCGCTCTCTCTGCTCGCTGTCGCCATATATTTCAATCGGGGTGCGGTAGCGTTTTTTAAAGGTGGCGATGTCGCTCAGGAAACCCGGCATCAAAAAATCGAATTGCGTCCACAGCTCACCCAGATGGTTTTCCATCGGCG
>JANYKK010000022.1 GCA_025361585.1 Methylobacter sp.
GCTGCCCTGATTTGGTTCATTGGCATTTGAATTTGGTGCATTGCACCGAGCAATGTTTCCCTAATGCTACGCACCCGTTCATCTTCAGACATGATGGTTTTTAAGGTCTGAAGATGTAACTCTTCCATCTGTCGGCGTTGCTTGGTGATATCTGTTATTGTCAGTATAAGGTACTGCTTTGCAGCATGATCAAAAAATGCATTCGCATTAACTGCATTCTCCATAAACCAGTTTCCGGCACAGGAAAACCAGCGAGGCCTCCGGTTTCCTTTGCCTTCTATTCTAAATTCACGGTTATTAAAGCCCTGTTCATTACTTTGTATTTGCTGCCACAAATCCCCCATTTCATGGCGCAACAACTGTAAAAAAAAAGTTGCAGGCTCGCCTTTGTCCAGATCACTTACCAGAGCTTTGTAGTTATGATTATCTAAAATAACCTTATCCTGATCATCGATCACCACCATGGCAATGGGTGATGAATTAATGACTGATTCAATCAATAATTTTTGGTTAATAACCTTTTTTTCAGATTCGTATGACTGGGTGATATCTCTATGCATGCCTATGTAGTGAGTAATCGTGCCATGCTCATTTAACATGGGCGCTATAGTCAAATCAGCGAGATAACGATCACCGAATTTATGCCGGTTACATAACGTCCCATGCCATATTTTTTTACTGCTGATGGTATGCCATAAATCGTAATACACTTCTCTGGGTGTGGATTTATCTGATAACAGAGATTCGTTTTTCCCCAGAATATCAGATGATTGGTAACCCGTGACTTTGGAAAATGCTTCATTAACATAAAGTATGTTGGATTTTTTATCGGTAATCGAAATGGCGATCGGCGCTTGCTCAACGGCCTCAACAAATAAGCCATAAGGCACCCTGTCATCTTTGCCATTGATATATCCTTCACCAAGGAAATTGGGTGCAAGTTCATCAATGACGCTTTCCATATTGGTATGCATCCGTAAATATTGCAATGACGTTTTTTTCATAAATTATGGCCTGAAATAGAGCGGTCTTTTACGTTTACCTAGCAAATATGACGCCAACACCCATATTAATGTCTTGCGGATAGCTGTATTGCGCATATTTGCAAAGCGAAGCCTCGAAGTAAGCGGGTTTATGGAACATAAGATTTTGTAAGGTTTACGACACAGACATTTTTATCGATGTCGGTATGTATGACTTGTGACAGATTACATGCACCAATTTGGGATGTTTTTGCATCGCACCCGGCCGAAAAACTTGCTGTGCCTGCACATTTGACTAATTGGCATAATTGATGCTGTGATCTTATAAACAGAACAGCTCCTAAAACAGCCTGGGAAAAAACAGTGAGTGAATATCTTCTACTTTTATTAGGCACGGCTCTGGTCAACAACGTGGTTCTGGTTAAATTTCTCGGGTTGTGTCCGTTTATGGGCGTCTCGAAAAAGCTGGATTCGGCATTGAGCATGGGGCTGGCAACCACCTTTGTGCTGACCCTGGCAGCAATGACCAGCTGGATGCTGGAACACTTTATATTGGTGCCTTTCAATATCCAGTTTTTACGCATACTCGCGTTTATCCTGGTGATTGCCGCCGTAGTGCAGTTCACCGAAATGGTGGTGCATAAAACCAGCCCGGTGCTGTATCAGATACTGGGGATTTTTCTGCCGTTGATTACCACCAATTGCGCAGTTTTGGGCGTGGCGTTACTCAATGTGCAGGAGCAATACGGCTTTATGCAAAGTATGATTTTCGGTTTCGGCTCCGCGCTCGGCTTTACGCTGGTGATGGTGCTGTTTGCGGGTTTGCGGGAGCGTCTGGCGTTAATGGCAGTCCCCGCATTGTTTGCAGGTACGCCGATTGCGTTTATTACCGCCGGTATTTTATCGCTGGCGTTTATGGGTTTTGCAGGGCTTTACAGCAAATAGTTACAGGAAAGAAACTATGTATGTTTTATCCGCCATTGTAAGCTTAACCTTATTAGGGCTGTTTTTAGGCTTGCTGCTGGGCATTGCCGCCAAGTATTTAAAAGTTGAAAGCAGTCCAATTGTCGACGAACTGGAATCCCTGCTGCCCGGATCGCAATGCGGCCAGTGCGGCTTTCCAGGTTGCAGGCCTGCCGCCGAAGCATTGGTCGAGGGTCAAGCGCCAGCTACGATGTGTCCCCCCGGCGGCAGCGCTTTGGCTGAACAAATCGCTGGTTTATTGGGCTTGGATCTGGATTTAAGCGACGTCAAAGAACCCGAATTGCTGGTTGCCAGAGTCAGCGAAGATACCTGCACCGGTTGCACCCGCTGTTTTAAAGTCTGCCCTACCGACGCCATTGTCGGCGCGCCCAAGCAAATTCACGCGGTCGTTGCCGATGCCTGTATCGCCTGCAAAAAATGCGTCGATGTCTGTCCGACCGAATGTATGCAAATGCATCCTGTCGAAGTGACTTTGCGCAACTGGCGCTGGGCAAAACCCCTGCCTGCTCCAGCAACAAGGAGTAATGCCCTATGTTAAGCTTTTTTGAAAAACCGCGACTTCGCGGCGGCGTCCATGCCGAGGAGCATAAAACCGCGACTGCTGCATTGCCCATAGCAACTAACTTTCCATTGCCGGACAAACTGTATATTCCGTTGCAGCAACACGTCGGCAAACCCGCAGAGCCGGTGATCCGGGTCGGTGAAAAAGTATTGAAAGGACAGTTATTGGCGCACAGCCAAGGCATGATTTCCGCGCCGGTGCATGCGCCTAGTTCTGGCGTCATCCTTGATGTCAACGATTATCCTGCGCCGCACCCGTCTGCATTGCCTATCCGCATGATCGTGCTGGAAACCGACGGCAAGGACGAATGGGCGGAGGCACAGATTGCCGCCGACCCTTTCCAGCTGACGCCTGAAGAGATCAGTTTGCGCGTCGGCGCGGCGGGCATTGTAGGCTTGGGTGGGGCAACCTTTCCGACTGCGGTCAAGTTGAATATGGGCCGCGAAAACCATATCGATACGCTGATTATCAACGGCTCGGAATGCGAGCCTTATTTATGCTGCGATGACCGGTTGATGCAGGAACGCGCCGAACAGATTATCGATGGCGTGCGTTTGATGCTGCATGGCATGGACAGTAGAGACGCGATTAATCGCGTCTCTACAAACGCGGTGGTGGCAATTGAAGACAACAAGCCGCAGGCCTTTCATGCGATGCAAGCTGCCGCAGAACCCTATGAGCAGATTAAAGTCATCCAAATCCCGACCCGCTATCCGATGGGCTGGGATCGGCAATTGATCCGTTATGTGACGGGCAAGGAAGTCCCGGTCGGCTGCCGTTCGTCGGAAATCGGCGTGACCATCCATAATGTCGGCACCGCTTACGCCGTCCATAAAGCCATTCGCTACGGCCAGCCGTTACTGAGCCGTGTTGTCACCGTAGCGGGCGGCGCGGTAAAACGCCCGATGAATGTGGAAGTGCCTTTCGGTACATTAATCTCAGAGCTATTCGATTTTTGCGAAGTGGATAAAGAACAAACCGCACGCATCATTATGGGCGGCCCGATGATGGGCGACTCTTTACCGCATACTGCTTTACCTACGGTCAAAGCCACCAGCGGCATTCTGGCATTAACCCAAAGCGAACTCAAAAACACCGATGAACAACCCTGCATCCGTTGCGCCGGTTGCGTCAGCGTCTGCCCTGCGGGACTCAGGCCTTTGGATATGGCGAACAACATCCGCATTAATCAACTGGATGCGGCGGTGGATTTAGGCTTGAAAGATTGCATCAGTTGCGGTTGCTGCTCTTATATCTGCCCGTCCAATATTCCGCTGGTGCAGTATTTTAAATATGCCTCGGGTGAAGTCATCGCCAGACAGCAGGCACAACATAAATCCGAACAAACCAAACGCCTGATGGACGCGCGCAATGCCCGAATAGAACGCATTGCCCAGCAACAACGCGAAGACGAGCTGGCCTGGAAAGCTGCTAAGGCGGAACGGGAAAGGCTGAAGGCCGAGCAGGAGGCATTGGTATGAGTCCCATAGCTATCAATAGCAAGTGTGGGGGCGACTTCAGTCGCCGAGTTACTGTGCCATGGGCGACTGCCAAAAGTAGGCGCTTTAGGCGAAGTCACCCCACAAAAGTCCTCACAAAAACTAAGCAAGAGGCTCTGGCATGATTCCTCACATAAAACCCAGCAGCGGTGCGCATGTAGGTGCCAACAACAGCGTCAGCCATATCATAGGGCAAGTCATGCTGGCGCTCTCTCCGGCAACGGCGTTCGGGCTGTTGTGTTTCGGTTGGCCCGCGTTGAACCTGTTTGTTATCACCGTGCTGTCGGCGGTTGTTTTTGAAGCCTTGTGCCTGCGACTCAAGGGTCGAATCGCCAAGCCGGTCATTATGGATGGCTCCGCAGTATTGACTGGCTGGCTGCTGGCAATGACGCTGCCGCCTTGGGCGCCGTGGTGGATAGGCGTGGTTGGTTCCGGCTTGGCGATTATTTTGGGCAAACAGGTTTACGGCGGCCTGGGGCAAAACCTGTTCAATCCCGCCATGTTGGCCCGAGTTGCGCTGCTGATTTCCTTTCCCATCGAAATGACGACATGGGCGAATGTGTCGCCGTTGTTTTTTTCGCATTCGCCGGGGCTGATCGAAAGCTGGCACATCACTTTTTCAGGGCTGGACAATATCGATGCAAGCACCGGTGCAACCACTCTGGGCTTTATTAAAACCGAGTTTTCACAAAACCGATTATTGACCGACATCCTCAAGGATTACTCTGGTTTTCGTAATTTTATTGGAGCGACGCGCGGCAGCTTGGGCGAAACCTCTACTCTGCTGCTGGGCTTGGGCGGCATCTGGCTAATCCGCCAAAATGTCATTCAATGGCAGATTCCGGTTTCTTTATTGCTGACCGTTGCGCTGCTGGCCGGAGTTTTTCATGGCATGGACAGTGAGCATTATGCCGGTTCGCTGCTGCATTTGAATTCAGGCGCGCTGATGTGTGTGGCATTTTTCATTGCCACCGACTATGTCACCTCGCCGAATACGCATGCGGGACAGCTGGTGTTCGGCGCGGGCTGCGGGCTGCTGATTTTCGTTATCCGCACCTGGGGCGCGTATCCCGAGGGGGCGGGTTTTGCGGTGCTGTTGATGAACTCGGCGACGCCGCTGATCGACCATTACATTAAACCCCGGATCTACGGACGCGACCGTAAAGGCAAGCCCCTTGAAATACCGAAATC
>JANYKK010000082.1 GCA_025361585.1 Methylobacter sp.
GGTACGTTTAATCGCGTATCGGTACTAAATACGGTTCTTGCATCAATAGCCTGCGTTACGTCGGAGTAGGCTATCGCTAGTTCGTTGCCCGCTTTCACGTAGATGCGGTTTGGTTTAGTCCAGATCTGCACTTCTACCTCGGGAGCGGGGAAGAATGTTTGAAAATTATTGGCAACTTTAAGGTTCAGCATAATCCGAAGATGCCCACGGGCAAAGTTTAGCCATTCGGTACAAGCCGCCACATCGCCCTCAAAAGTCGTTGAGTGGTTGTACGGCATGCTATGCGGTAGAGGCTTGAGATACCATCGTACCTTGAGCATTCAACGCCGCTGCCCCAATCTGCGCATACATCGCGCCCACGTCCTTGGTTACATTGGCCGCCAATGTCCACGATCCCAAAGATATATCCATAAATTTCATGAGCGACGCTTGATTTATCTGCCCCTGCGCTATCGCTTTTTCGAGCGTCAGACGATCCTTTTCCAACTGGGTTCTATAAACATCCAACTCTACCAGTTTATTAGCTTTATACGCCTCCACTTGGGCTATTTGCCCTTTAACACCACCTTCAAATTGCGCCACCGAAGCCCCTATATCGGTTCGGTAGCCTTCTAATTCGGCGGTATAAAGCCCCACCAGCATACGGTTATTCTCGGCGCGGAGTCCTTGGATAGCCACGTCCCCCTGCACACGATGGACTTCGGCATCTACTTGTTTGGAATACGCTTCCAATTTAGCCAATTCCGCTTTCAGTTTCGCTTCGTCCCCTTGTAGTGCCGCCAGATATACTTTTGTCTTTAGCTCTTCCCCGCCCAACTGAGCTACGTAGGCTTTGACCTGCTCGGCGAACACTTCCACTTTTGTTTTTTCAACTTCGGCTCGGGTTTCTACAGACTTCATCAACGCCGTGAAAATCTCAATCCGCGCGACTTCCGCCTGAATCTGTTTTGAGTACGACTCTACCCGCAGAGAATCGACTTCGACGCCTATCTTGACCCCCTCCAATTGCAATTTATAAATATCCAGCGCCGCCAGAGAGGCCTTTAACCGGGTTTCATAGATAGCGGCTTCTGTCTTATAAACCTCCATCTGCGCTCGGTAGCGCTCGACCATCACCTTATATACATCCACGGCGATGGTGGCATAGAATCTGCCGTGCTCATTGGCCTGCTGGTTAATCTGCGCCAGTACGCCCGCGTATTGTAGGAATGCCTGCGTTAAGGTCTGTCGAAGTGCAGCGGAAGTGGACATGACGAACTGGATATGCTGTATTTCTTGCTCGGAGCGCTTAATAGCGACTTCCGTGGCTTGGATAGCCAGAGCATCCGCTGTCGCCTGCTGCGCCTGCGCTATGCCCGACATCATCGACGCGGGGGGTATCTCGAATCCGCGTTTTCGGTGCGCGTTTTCGATCTCAGTAACTGCCCGGTTGTGGTCTACTTCTACTCGGGATTTCGCACGGGTGTACAAAGCGTTTTCATAATCCGCAGATAGCGCAGTACCTCTGTTCAGGCCATCCTGTAGTTTTGCTTCCAAGGCGGCTAATCCCGAAGTGTACCCCGGAGCATACTGCTGTATCCAGGTATTTACCCCCGCGTCAATGAAAGCTTTCATCTCTGGCCGTACGCGGGTATATTCCGCGACGAACTGGTCGGGTACCCCCACCAGCGCACCGGGGTCATTGGCTTGCAAGACTTTATCGAACGTCGGGATTGTTACGCTCGGGGTCGTAGGAAGTACGGGGTTGCTAAGAACGGGTGCCGAGATATTGTTCATAACTGGAACCACGATGCTATTTAACTGCGCGTTTATCGTCGCAAAATCTACGGTCGGCGCGGCCACGGCGAATCCGGGCGTGGTTATCGTCGGCACGGGTTCCTGAAAAAGTCCCGCTGTTTGGATCTGGTAAACACTGGGCAGGCGCAGCGGGTCGATAGCGTTCAACTGTTGAAAAGTTGTTCTGTCAAATGTAGAGGGCTTCGAAGTCGGCGCTATATATCGGGCGTCTATTATTTGCGGCGTGGTGGTAGGGGCCGTTTGGTCTGTCGGCCCCCACGAGATGGTCGCGGCTCCGCCACTTATGGATCCGCTAGCCGCGGATATAGCGGCAGACAAAGAACTATCAGCCTTCCCCGTATACGTATCCGCCCGAGCAGATTGTTCCGCTATAATACCGTCTATAGAGGCCATTAAATTTTCCTTGAAAGTATATCGAGTTGCATTTCGAGAGCACCTATCCGCATGGCCTCTCCGTTCACGTTAGCCACTTCCATTTGCCAGAATTTACCCACGCCGCCGCGCCCTAACGATACTTTATGCCCTTTGTACCCTGAAGGTTGCGCAACCCCGGCGACACCATCAATGACAGGTTTGACGGTCGTTTTGCTCTCGGAATCCAGATAAACTTTGGCGTTTCTTTTTAGAGAGGTCGTACCGTAGCTATCTTGGGCAGTTCTAAAGCTGGCGGAGATAGCCGCGCCATTGTCCGTAGCCCCGGTCAGTTTATAGAGTCCATCGGCTTTAACGCCATAATAGTCGAACCCCAAACGGATGATAAAATTGAAACCAAAATTAGTATACGCCGTTGTCTCGGCGGTCTTTATGTTCATGGCGTAGGCGACTACGCTATTTGTAACCAGAGAAACGCCCGCCGAGAACATAGCCGCAGGTTCTACGACAAACAACCCGCCATAATTGGCGTACATTGCCGGTTGAACCGCTGTCAGTACGCCCGTCACGGCGTAGGATTGCCCCGACCCAGAGAAGGTAGCCGCCGGTTGCGTCACCGTTAAATTAGCAACAACTCCTGCCGTACTAATAGAACTGAAGACCGCTGTGGATTGAATTGCAGTGAGTGACCCCCCGCCAGATCCCGAAAAAGCGGCCGTCTGGGAAACCGATAGCGTGGGGGAACTACCGATAATACTCGAAGCCGCGAAATTAGGACTTGGTTGCGTAGCCGAAAGAGTAGCTAGAACCTGCCCCGAAGCAGAGGCCGTAAAGGAGGATGCCTGAACAGCGTTCAGCGCCCCCGCACCCAAACCGCTAAACGTCGGATAATCCTGCGTAACGGCGAGCGTATTCGGAGGTAGTACTGCCCCGGATGAAGCAAAAGTGTTACCCTGAAGGGCGGTTATTACCCCACCCCCCTTCGCTAGAAAAGTCGGGGAGGGCTGCGTAGCCGACATCCGGCTGGCCGCGAAGGCTAGGGTAGCCGCTGGATTGAAAGTTATTACCGAATTGCCATTTACGGCCCGCATCCGCCATAGAGATAGCGCACTGGCGGGGGATACCGTAATAGTTGAAGCTCCTGCGATAACATTTAGCGCATTCTTCGCCATTATACTGGCGGGGGATACCGTTATCTTTGAAGCCCCTGTTATCGAGGCAACGGGGATGAAATCCCTAGGTATTCCACCGTAGGGATTACTGGAGCCGTAGGGATAACTATACTGCGGCATTTACTTTATATGATGGTGATGTTCGGGGTTACATTATAGGTATCCCCTGCATTCATCACGTACGGCCCCGCTGCATCCACCTCAATTGCAACAATACGCGGCGTAGTTCCTGTGGTTACGATGAAGTACCCACGCACTGATCCTGTATAAGGAGTTCCGGTAGCTAAGAAAGCTTGTAGGGCGTAACTAGCCACACTGCCCGTAACCGTCCAGGAACCGTCGGTGAGAGTCTTCCGAGCATAGCCGCCCCCAGTAGGCTCCGTTAACGTCGCTGCGGTGATAGCGGAAGTTATAGGGGTGTTGGTGAACAGCCCTAATTGCAGCCCCGTTCCCCTATCCACACTGGCGTTCTTGAACAATAAGTTCGCTACGAGGGTTTCCCCCTCCGTCGGTAATAATCCTGCCATGATCCGCCCCTATTACGCAAGAGTGAAAGTCGCATTCTGAACAACGATGGGAACGCCCACATCAACATTCACGACGGTGAGCAATAACTCCCCCGAAGTAGTGCCTACAGTGCCATCGAAACGCGGCAAAGTCGTCGAAGCCAAGCCGTTATCGACGGCGTTGGCTCTAACCCGGAACCAGCCTATCGTACCCAGCGCCAGACCTACGCACTGCCAACTAGCCGCAACGGGCTTACTAATCGCGCCGGATGCTGGGGGATCCCAGACAAGACCATTGGTCGTGACACCTTCTACGAAAGCTCCGCCCGCCAGGGTAATCCGCCCAAGAAGCGTCCCATTAATGGCGCTGTCCGCAGTCGTCGGTTGGGTGCCGCTATAAAGATCGATAACACCGTACTTATAGATACCACGGAAACCATTCGCGCCCGTATCTATGCCATTTTCGCCCAACAATCTGTTCTTGTACCCTGTGGATGTTCTTAAAGTCATTGCTAATCTCCGCTAAAGAAAAAATACCGCCCTCTTGGCGGAGTGTAAATTAAAAAATAGTCGAATTATCCGGTACCCCGTTGCCATCCGTAAGGGTGATAAACTTTTCCAGACCGTTAATGTCTACCAATCCTGTCGTGCAGTAATCCCCGGCGGGCAACGCCACCTTATCTCCCGACAGGTTCTCGAAGGGCATTGTACATACCCCGCGCACTGTTTGAAAAAATATTTTGCCATCCCTCGTCAGGGAATAGTTATGCCCTCTGGGTACGCCATATTTAGCCAGCTTATTAGGTTTCTCCCCATTATACGCTAGGATTTCTTTATCGGTACCAATGAGTAGCACTTCATCGAGTCCTACCAAGAGCCGTACTTCACCCGCGACTTGAAAATAATCCCCGAACACATCGAAAGTGTGCCACCGGAAAGGGTTAGACCAACCTATCAAGGTCGTATGGGAGGGTTTATCGTAGAGGGTATAGTACAAACAGGAATCGTAATACGCGATGGGCCCCACATTGTCGGGTAACGCCGCCGCCATCAATAGGACTTCATCAAGCGGGTAGTTATACGGGGTGGTATCTAAAATGAAAGTTGTTTCGTACCCCGCCTTATAGAAAATGTCGCCATTTTCTGCGGTTACATAGACGTTGCAGCCTGCTACCCCGGCCAATTCAAAACCGCTATTGGCGGGAACGTCTATCCGTATTGGCACGCTGGAACCAGATTCCCGTCCATCTGCCGATATTTGGGTGAGGGCTATCTGGTATAGCCCCGCAGAGAGCGAACCGCCGATAGTCAGTACTATAGGAATTTGTGGGGGCTGCACTCGCCAAGGGATCAGGTTATCCCCGTCTACGATATGCCCGGTAGATAGAAATACCTTATTCCCGACCTCGACCCAATAAGTGTCGTCGGTGGGTACGGCCCCAAGAATAGTCGTGTCGAGATTTGGGAGTATTCGTTTCAGACTACCATTATCGACAATGTACGCGATCTTGTAGAATCTCGAAGAATAGGCGGCAGTTATACTGGTTCCGGCTAAGGCGGATATATACCCTGGACGGCTAACGATGCCCCCCTCATCGTCAATATCGATGTTGTTGGAGGCGGATAGGGCGATGAGTTTCTCGCCAGTATTCGCGTCCCCTTTCGGCTGCCGACGAGATTGCGCCTCGTTCCGCATTCCGAGGAACTTAGCATATCCGCCATACGCACTCTTAGCTTCGGTGTAGGCCATTTGATTTTACCGTCCGTAATCGAAAACGAATTTCTGCCACCACGTTATTCTCCGCCAGTAATTTATCTTCCAATTCTACATCGGACATCTTTGGCAATCTTCCGTCGGGTACGTACTCTATGCTTAGGATCTCAAAATCTGTCTCCGTTTGCAGCCCCAACTTGCTGTTCTTCAACCCCGCCTCGATCTGCCGACGGTTGATATCTTGACTGAACATGCCAAGTGTTTCGGGGTAGATTGGCCTGACATGGGTGGGGTCATTCGTATATAAGCGGTTTAATGGGTGCGGAACATTTATAGCGATTTCGGCCCCCGGCGCGCACACTCGGTACAATTCTTTCATGATGTGGAAAAATTGTTTCGTGGTTTCGCCCATATGCTCAAGAGAATGGTCGAAGAAAACATATTCTGCGCTACTGTCCTCGAAAGGCCACACTTCGTTTTCCAGATCGCAGACTACATCCGGGGAACACCCTGCCCAACTATCTACGTTAACATAGCCTTCTACGCGGGAAAACCCACACCCTAAATTTAGGCGCATTGCAGTTCCTTTATTAAATTAACTACTTTCGCCACATTGTTTGAGACGTGATTCTTAAATTCCACGTCCGAAGAACTTGGAGGGGCGAACACCTCGTTCGTATCTTGGTACGCGCTTTCCCCTAGGGTATTCATGAACACTAGCATATCCGGGGCGATTACGGTTCTTTGTGCCGATAACGCCGCCACCATGTCGATGATACATATCTCCGCCGCAGAGGTTTCCGCAAGATCCGCCATGCGGTACGCCTGTCGCATTCTACCTTCGCGGGAAAAGTCCCAATCGTCCGCTTGCAGCCGCAAGGTATCCGCGTTTAACAATTCGACCGTGATTCTTAATTCTCTCAAACTTTTAGCTAGGCTTTTCGCCAGTTTCGTCTTGCCGGAACCCGGCAGACCCATTACCAATATCTTCACGTTTTTAATTCTCCGAGTATTTTATTTATAGGGGCTTTCCAATCCCC